>CBFDEG010000007.1:0-42104 GCA_965603765.1 uncultured bacterium
TGGCGCATCACGATCTTACGGCAGATAGAAAGGCCTATACCGGACCCCTCATAATCATTTCTTCCATGCAGCCTCTGGAATACACCGAATATCCTGTCTGTGTACTGCTCGTCAAACCCTATTCCATTGTCACTTATTGTTATTTCATACATCCCCTTGCCTGATATATGACCACCATCTCCGTTCCCATTGCCATTGAGATGTTTACAGGATACTGTTATAACCGGGGAGTTGTCCGGTTTATTAAACTTCAGTGCATTGCCGATCAAGTTCTGCAGAAGCTGTCTCATCTGCAGGGGATCAGCATTTATTAAAGGCAGCTTATCAGACTCCACCCTCCCTCCTGTTTCCTGTATACGCAACTCAAGGTCTGACAATACATCACGCAATACAGCAGAGAGATCAACCGGAACAAAAGGCTGTGCCTTGCTTGTTACGCGTGAGTACATCAACAGCCCCTGTATAAGGCTCTGCATACGTACAGAAGCATTACGCATCCTGGTCAGGTAATCACGTCCCTGTTCATCCAGGGCCTTTTCATACTTGGACTTCAGCCTGTCTCCAAAGGCCATGATCTTCCTCAATGGCTCCTGCAGGTCATGCGAAGCGATATGCGCAAAATCCTGCAGCTCGTTATTACTCTGTTCCAGCTGCACCACAAGCGACTGCAGTTCATCCTCCTGCATTTTACGGTCAGTTATATCTTTGCCTGCAACAATAAGGTCATATCCGGTCCCCTCCCTGTCTGTTATCAATGAACCGGATATCATTACCTGCACCTCTTTTTTGGACTTTGTGATATACGTTGTAATAAAGTTGTCCATTTTCTTTTCACTTGTCAGCACATACCGTATCTTCCGGATATCTCCCTCTCCTTCTTCCTCTCCGAACAATATACCGGCCGGTTTGTTAACGAGCTCTCCCCTTGATCGTTCAAGCATATCAAGAGTCGCGGAATTTACTGCTGTAATTATGCCCTCTTCATTTATGATCACAATAGAGTCGCTTAATGACTGAAAGACATTCTCTATATAATCCTTACCAGCCACCAGCATGAACTTTGACTCTCTCAATTCACTTACCATGTGGTTAAAAGACCGGGACAGTTCACCTATCTCATCACCGGACCTCACCTTTATCTCTTTTGAAAGGTCACCTCCAGCCACCTGCCTTGTTGCATCCGCGAGCTCACGGATAGGATTGGCCAGGGCCCTGTCCATAAAGAAAACAACTATGACCGTTGAGAGTAAAAAAACAACAAGCGATGTCCCCAGTATTCTCCTGTATATCTTTGCTGTATAAAGAATTGCCCTGCTATGCTTTTCAATGCTCAACTCCATTCCCGCTATCACCTCACGGCTCAACCGGACAATATTATCAGCCACATCCAGCGCTATGCTCCCTGCACTGGTCACAGATATTACCCCTTTATTATCAGATGGCTTAATTCCGGCAACAGCCTTCCTGAAAATATTGAGTTCCTTTCCGATCCCGTTTATTGTTGCAAGCTCTGCCTCACTATTTGTGGTTATCTCCCTGAGTGCGTCAACCTCTTCAAGTGCCTCCTCTATAAACGATGCTGTCGGTGTAACAATTTCACTCCTGCCGACGTAATAATCAAACAGACTGTTTTTTGCATCACTGCTTGTCTCGAGCAATAAATGCCATCTTTTCAGTTTTGTCTCTTCAACAGTAATAATTGTCTCGAGTTTTTGTGCGCTGGTATACATGAAATGATATGACAAAAGGCTTACCATCAAGACTATAAGCAGCATTATGCCAAGGCCTAGATTTCGTACAGTCCTGAATGTTAAATTCACAACTCCCCCTTTTTCGCAGGTCAATGCAGCATAATGAGCCGGGCCGCAATATAATGTTCAGAGTCTTTCTAACAAAAAACCACTTCAGCGTCTAAAGTCAGTAGAGGGTTAACTGCGGACAAGCAGGATGAAGCGTCAAATTCCGCACTTACCAAAGCGCAACAATTATTATCCGAAAAAACAAAGGCCCCTTGCTCCTTTGCATTCTCCCCCCCCAGGGCTTCACCTAATATATTTCCATTAAGTATATTTTACTCGGACATAATGTTTACAAACTTTAGGGTTTCCTGATGAAACTGAAAAACGGAACATTGACCTGAGACGTGAAAAGTATTATAATGATAATTATTATCAATATCATTTGAGGTATGTATGGCCTTTGAAAAAGAGCGGGAAATTCTATCTGAATACATCCGCAGAAAAAATTTAAAACACAGTGCGCAGCGACAGCTTATTCTGGAGGTGTTCCTTGGAACTGAACAGCACCTGACAGCAGAAGAACTCTACGCGCGCGTAAAAAAGAAAAATCCTTCTGTCGGGTTTGCAACAATATACAGAAGTATAAGGCTGTTTGCAGAAGCAGGACTCTGCAGAGAACTTCAGGTCGAAGGCGGGATAACGATGTATGAGCATCTTTTTAACCACAAACATCATGACCACCTCATATGCACCGCATGCGGAAAATTGATAGAGGTCATAAGCCCTGAAATAGAATCCCTCCAGGAAAAACTGGCGGCAAAGCATAAATTCAAACTTAAACGGCACAGGCTCGAACTATACGGCACCTGCAGTTCATGCAGGAAGTAAACTCAAACATGCATACCGCAAATAAACTTCCTGACACAAACCAACAGCGAAAAATTGCCATGGTCGGCATGCCGAACACAGGAAAGAGCAGAATTTTCAATAAGTTCACAAACTCATATTCACCGGTTGCCAACTACCCTCAAACCACAGTCTCTGTTGTCCGGAAAAAAACGATCATAAACAAAATACCCTATGAGATCATAGACACACCCGGCATAAACTCATTGAACATCTATTCAGAGGAAGAGCATGTAACAAGGAACATCTTACTGAAAGAACAACCTGACATTCTTCTATTCTGCGCTGATGCAACAAGGCTGAAATCAGCGATCGTCCTGTTTTCCCAGGTCATGGAACTCGAAATACCGACTGTATTATGCCTGAATATGCTTGATGAATCTTCGAGAAAGGGCATTGAAATAGATACCGGAAAACTTTCTGCTGAAATACAGACTGCTGTTGTTGAAACCGCCGGCCTTCACGGCACAGGACTGAAAGAGCTCAGAAGGGCCATCAGGGACATTACCACTGCGGCACCAAGGGTGACATATCCTTCTATGGTAGAAAAAGCGCTGACCGAACTCTCTGCTATTTTTCCTTCAGGAACCGGCCCGTCAAGAGGCTTGCTGCTTCTCTACCTTGAGGAAGAAGATGGCATATCCGAAATATTAAAAACAAGATACGGCCGGGCAAACCTTTCACAAGCTGAAGACATATTACGGTCTCTTCAAAGGTCCTCTGTTTTTTCAAGAACAAAGCAGACCATATTCAATACACGCGATGCCTGGGCAGAAAACGTTATGAACAGGGCATCTTCACGTGCTGACCTTTCCGTGACCGGTCTTGCCCAGAAAGCGGCCTGGGCTTCACGCCATCCCATATTCGGATGGCCTGTACTACTGCTGATAATATGGGCAACATTCTACGGGGTCGGTACAGTTGCAACAAAGATGGCCGCCATACTGGACAGCTTTATATTCGGACCCGCAACCAGCTATCTGGCCGATTTGTTCACAGGTTCACCGTTATTGCATGATTTCATGGTTGGAGAGTACGGCATTCTCACTATGGGGCTCTTCAATGCCTTCGGGACTGTAATACCAATACTGATCGTGTTTTTCATAATAACTAATTTCCTCGAAGATGTCGGATACCTTCCGAATCTGAGTGTATTGCTGAACAGGTCCCTCTCAATTTTCGGACTGACCGGGAAATCCGTTCTGCCTATAGTGCTCGGTTTCGGCTGCAACACAATGGCTACATTGACAAGCAGAACACTGGAAACAAAAAAAGAAAGACTCATAGCCTCTTTTTTAATTGCTCTCGGCATACCCTGCGCTGTGCAGCTCGGAGTGCTTTTGGCCATAATGGCCACAGCGCCTTTTTCAGTACTGCTCATAACTGCAACCGCTGTAATACTGACCCAGGTGATATCCGGTATCGCGCTTCACAGGCTTCTACCCTCTGAAAAGAGGTCCGACTTCATACTGGAGCTCCCGCCGTTCCGTGTTCCTGTTTTAAGGCATATTCTGAAAAAGACCTACTACAGGATAAAATGGTTCCTTGTTGAGGCAGTGCCGCTTTTCGTGCTCGGTGCAGGGTTCATGTTCGCATTGAAAATATCAGGCCTTCTTGTACTGATAAAAAAGGCAATGCATCCTGTTATCACCGGATTTCTCTTTCTCCCCGACAAGATCACGGAGGTCTTTATACTGGTGCTTGCACGCAGGGAACTCGGAGCAGTATACTTCAAAGAAATGGTGGACACCGGCCAGGTCGATCACTATCAGATCATTACCGGACTGGTGGTCATAACATTATTTATACCATGCATATCAAACACAATGGTAATGCTCAAGGAACTGGGGGCCAAATGGGCTGTTAGCATGAACCTCTTTATAATTGCGATCGCCGTCCTCGTCGGAGGGCTGGTTAATTTTTTAATACGTCTTTGAATGATCAGGAGAATATATGAAAAATCCGAGAGATGACAGGCTTGATGAACTGCTCGAGACATTATGGCACCTGGATGAACAGCACAGACTGACGCTCGACATGTTAAGAGAGCATGACCCGGAAAAGGTACACGAGAAAACGCTCCACAAAATGGTATCAGACGGCGTGGTGACGCTTGAAGGTGACAAGATCGCCTTCACTAAAAAGGGCAGAGGCGAAGCAGAGGGGATAGTTAGAAGACACCGGCTTGCTGAATGCCTGATGTGTAATGTACTCGGGAAAAAACCCGCTGAGACCGAGGAGGCTGCATGCGAATTTGAGCACATACTCTCTTCAGAGATCGTAGATTCCATATGCACTCTTCTGGGCCATCCGCCTGCATGTCCGCATGGCGATACGATCCCTCAGGGACAATGCTGTATTGAGGCCCGGACGACCGTAACGAGCGCTGTCATATCTGTCAATGAAATGAAGGTAGGGGAAACAGCAAAAATAGCATTCCTCAATACGCACAATGACAGCAGGACACACAAACTGCTTACCATGGGAATCAACCCGGGGGCAGAGATAAAACTGCACCAGACAAGGCCCGTACTGGTAGTGGAGGTGGACAACAGACAGATCGCCATCGAAAATTCGATCGGGGAGGAGATAAATGTCTGGAAACCTGCGGAATAGAATGAACGGGACCATCTTACATTATTAAATACCGCACAATTAAACCTGATACAGTTATACCCTTATACTGTGTACTTATCCAGGATTATTTCAAGTTCATTGAAACTGACAGGCTTTGCAAGATAATCATTCATACCTACCGTCTTTGCCATTTCCCTGTCTTCTTTCATAACTGATGCAGTAAGAGCAACAATTGGAATGCCTTTACTAATAGTTTTACGGATCTCCTGCGTTGCCTCATAACCGTTCATTAGCGGCATCTGGATATCCATAAGCACAAGGTCATATTCTTTTTCTTTTATTTTTTCGACAGCCGCTCTCCCGTCAACAGCAGAGTCAACAGCACAGCCTAATTTTTCAAGCATGGCAAGCATAAGCATTATGTTTACGGTATTGTCCTCCACCAGAAGGACCTTTAATTCCTTTGAAGCAATTTCATTTCTTATATTAAGTTCTGTTTTTTGTATGTCCGGCGGCAGAGCATCAGACTCCCTGGCTGGATTCAGCGGCAGTGTCACAATAAACTCGCTCCCTTTGCCCTGCTCTGAAAAAAGCATTACGTTGCCGCCCATTGATTCCACAAGCCGCTTTACAATGGTCAGCCCCAAACCTGTGCCCCCATATTTTCTTGTAGTAGAGCTGTCTTCCTGCACAAAGGCATCAAACACTGCTTTCTGCTTGTCCTTTGAAATACCGATACCCGTGTCCTTTACAGATATCACCACAAAACAAACACCTTTCCCGTCCGCTGGCCTTTTTTCAGTTATCGACAAGTGGATCGTACCTTCATGCGTAAACTTGGCGGCATTGCTCAGCAGGTTCATAAGGACCTGGCGTATGCGGGTCGGATCACCTTGAAGCCATACAGGCATGTCCTCTGATATATTACAGACAAGTTCTACTTTCGAACTCTTTATCTTAGGCCCTATCATTTTCAGCACACTGCTGACCATATTTATGATATTAAAATCGACAATATCTATTCTGTCCTTACCTGACTCTATTTTTGAAAGATCCAGAATGTCATTTATCAGATTCAGTAGAACCTTTCCACTTGAACCTATTGCCTCAACATACTCCTCCTGCCTTTTATCTATTGAGGTATACTGCATCAGTTCTGCAAAACCCAGAACAGCATTAAGGGGGGTCCTGATCTCATGCGACATATTTGCCAGGAACCGGCTTTTGGCCCTGTTCGCCACCTCAGCTTCTTCTTTTGCCTTTTGAAGCTCCATGTTATTCTGTTTAAGCCTTGCAGAAAAAAGCCTCAATTCCTCCTCTGCGCTCTTGCGTTCATCTATCTCATGTTCAAGAGGGACAATGACCACTTTGCTGAAAATTTTCCACAATATCAGCCCTACAACCAGAATGACAATGATAAAACAGATTATATATTTTAGTGTCAGCTCATGCAGCTGTTTCCTGACCGGGCCGAAATCTTCTATCATTTCAAGCACAAGCAGAGACTTTCCCCTGTACACAACCTCATGTCTTAACTTAATGGGATAACTGCCCGATGACTTCTTCTCAAAATTAGCGATCTCAAAACCATTGGGTGTTTTGGCCTTGAGGTTTAAAATATTATCATCATGCTGCTCACCCCAGTTTATTATGTATTCCTCAACCGCCCCATAGTCTTTTCTGGAGATCGCTTCCAGTGAAAAAGTCCCTATCAGTTCAAGTTCACGCTGCATGGCATCTACTGCCTTGTCCTTCATAAGACTGTATTGCCAGTAGCTTGCAAATGCAACAAATGCGCCGAGGAACATGCTCAGAACCAGCATATAGCCAATAAAAGCCTGTAACTGACGATAATGTTTTATCATTAAAACTCCACGCCCATTGTCTTTAATGTTTTTTCTATTTCACTGTACAGATAATTATTTTGACGAATGTTTTTGACATTTTTTCGGGTCTATTTCATTATCATTATCATTTCCGCCCGCATCTCTTTCAAATATATTTTCAACTTCACGGAGGTTGTCATAATCACTGTCCCTGACCGGCACCATGCCTGTCATGGTGCTCTTTATTGACTGCATTATCCTTTTACCTTCAGCACTGTTCTTCAGATCAAACAATGCATTTTTCAGAATATCTGCAAGCTTTGGAGAGACTTTATTGCTTACAGCGAATAAATGTTCGGAAAACTGCTCTGTAACAGCAAGTGCCCGAAGGCCGCGTTTTTCATACTTATGGAAAGTCATCTCATTCATGGCCCCTGCATCATACTCTCCTGATAATATGCCCAATGCAACATTTGCATGATTTCCAAGAAAAGCATGTTCCGCAAGGTCTTTAACTTTGAGACCCGTCTTACAGATGGTCACCCTGGGTATTATATGCCCCATGGTCGAATAAGAACTTCCAAAGGCAAATCTTTTCCCTTTCAGTCCGGACAATTCACCTATCCGGCTGTCTGTTCTTACAGCGATCACTCCATGGTAAGTCGGGGAGCCATTTATCTCAAGGCGTGCAAGGAGCTGTTTTTTACCATACCTTTCAACGACTTTTATATAGGCCAAAGGCCCGATGTATGCGATATCCAGTTCGTCATTCCCCACCTTGTCGACATGGTCCTCATAGTCTCTGGCAATTACTATATCAACAGGTATTCCTGTTCTGCCCGCCAGATATTCAGCCAGAGGGGTATACATTTTTATAAGTTCAGTTGACTGCAGATAGGGATAAATTCCAAGTGAAAGACGCTCCTGGGCATTCGAGGTCATTGGCAGACCGAACAATAATAAGCAGATGCTGAGACAGATACCTATTTTTAACCGCAAATTAGACGTAGACAACTCCGGGATCCTTCCAGAATAAATAGTAAACTATGTAATTATACTCAGAATGAATCAAAAATGTCCTTAATTCAGAAGAGATGAAGCCCGATTCCCGATCATCTCAGGGGCCGGGCTTCTCAAAATGCAGAGTTACATTGCTGCTTTGCGTGCCGGCCTTTTCTTTTGAGAAAGAGATGAAACATTGGTCCATACCTTGGTATTCTTATTTTTTCCCTTATAAGACTGAGGTCCGCGCGGCGGGCGTTCAGCATCCATACCACCAGAAACAGTCTTTTTATAATCAAAGCCCTCCAGTTTGCGGCGCTCCACTTTTTCTCCAAGAACGCGCTCAATACTGCGGACCATGAGTTCATCTTCCCTGGTAATGAAAGTAAAGGCATCGCCGGTCTTAGCGGCCCTGCCTGTACGGCCTATCCGGTGAGTATAGGCATCGGTGGTGTCCGGCATATCAAAGTTGATCACATGGGATATGCATGAGACATCAATACCACGGGCCGCAATGTCAGTTGCGACAAGTATCTGGTATCTGCCGTCACGAAACCCGTTCAGCGCTTCCTGTCGTTTGTTCTGAGAGAGATTTCCCTGTAATGATGCAGCACGGTAGCCGGCTTTTTCGAGCTGTACTCCCACGCGCTTGGCACGGTGCTTTGTGCGTGTAAAGACCAATACTGATTCAGTATCGGTTTTGCTCAGCAGTTTAAGCAGAAGTCCGGTTTTAAGGGTCTGCTCAACCGGGTAAAGAGCCTGCGTCACAGAGCTTGCTGGCGCACTGTGAGCGATCTGTACGGTAACAGGCTTCTGCATAAGATCAGTGGTCAGCTTCCTGATAGCATCGGGCATTGTCGCTGAAAAAAGCAATGTCTGTCTGGATCTCGGTATCTGTTTAATGATCTTTTTTATATCAGGAAGGAAACCCATGTCCAGCATCCTGTCTGCCTCATCAAGGACGAGCACCTCGATCTTCGACAGGTCGATAGTGCGTTGGTTCATATGATCGAGCAGTCGTCCGGGACAGGCAACAACTATCTCAACGCCTGCGCGCAGTTTCTTTATCTGCGAGTTTATACTGATGCCTCCATAAACAGTTGCGCATTTGAGTCCTGTGTTGCGCCCGAGTGTCATGAAAGTATCGTGTGTCTGTTCCGCAAGTTCACGGGTCGGGGATATGACAAGCGCGCGTACACGTCCGCGCTGACCTTCGCTCAGACGCTGAAGTATCGGCAGCGCAAAGGCCGCTGTCTTGCCTGTTCCGGTCTGTGCAAGCCCCATGACATCCTTTTTCAGCAGTGCCGGCGGAATTGCCTGTGCCTGGATAGGTGTCAGTTCAGTATATCCTGCGGCCTTGATACCGGACGCAATGTGGACGTTCAAATTAAGTGTGCTAAATTCCATATTTATATATTCTCCTTTTTTTGTTTGCGAGGGGAAGCCCCTGTGTATTCCGGGGCTCACTTGTGTAGGTTTTATCCGGGTACAGCAATTAGTAATCTTATAACCGTATCAGGTTACAGTACTGCTTGTCAATAGCAGGCTTTTTTTCTTAGATGCGCTGAAAAAAGTGCGCACCTCAAAAACGGGTATTGTTTTCAAGAAAAGATAGGTTGCATAACTGATTAATTATGAAGAGATTTTTAACCTGAAGCCTAAATATTAGCTTCCATCTCCCATACACCGGTGGGACAGATACCTGCACAGAAACCGCAGCCTATGCAGCGGTCTTTATCGACCAGGTATTCGTATGAACCGTCCTCGTACTCTTTTCTGCTTATAGCGCCGTAATAGCAGATGGCCTCGCACATATGGCAGTCCCTGCATACAGCGCATGACATACAGCGGTTCGCCTCTGCTTTTGCGGCAAAGGGTTCGTCCTTGCATACGTCATAATACGCGGTCTTGATCTTCTCATACGGGACCACAGGTTTAAGAGGAGGCCTGTTGTACGACATTCCGGAGAACAACGCATGCACTGCGTCCGCGGCTGTTCTGCCCTGACCTATCGCGTGCGTGACAAGTCCGAGCGCTGTGGCATCACCGATCGCATAGACCTTCGGGTTAGAAGTATGTCCTGCCTCATCTGCCTTTATCCATCCGTTTTTGTCAGTATGAACGGAAGGCGGCAGAAACTCTGTCATCGGCATGTCGCCGATCGACATCACAACAACATCAGCCTTCATGGAAGTGCCGTCATTGTAATATATCTTTTTATCTTTCTTCGAATATTTATCTGTGAACTTCGGCCATACGATCTCGGTGCCGAGCGATGTGGCCATCTCAAGCTCCTTGCCGAACGCTGCGGGCTGCTGGATGTCAACGGCCTTCACCTCTTTTGCGCCGCAGTGGTATGCCTCAACAGCAACATCCATCCCGACATTACCGGCACCGATCACAACAACGCTCTTGCCTTTAAGGTCAGGCGCATTGCCTGAATTGATATCTCTGAGAAAATCATAGGCTGAGACCATGTCCTTTGACCCGTCCATATTCATCATACGGGGTCTGTGAGCGCCGCATGCGACCACTATCGCGTCGTGCGATTTATATAACAACTCGAATTTCTTTTTGGTTACCTTTGTATTTAAATGAACGTTAACGCCTATCTCTTTAAAACGCTCAATTTCCTTGAGAAGCACTTCCTGAGGCAGCCTTTCCCTCGGTATGCATAACTCAAGTTTACCGCCGAGCTTTGCCTCAGCCTCATAGATATCAACATTATAGCCATTAAGGGCAAGCTGCCATGCAACAGACATTCCGCCCGGGCCGCCGCCTACTACAGCGATCTTTTTATCTTTCTTCTGCTTAGGCTTCGGGGCCTTTACCTCAAGGCTCGCCCTGCCCATCTCTTTAATATTATATGCAGTATCGATCTGTCCTCTTGTGCATGCTCCCATGCACAGGTTAGGGCATATCTCTCCGCATACGGATGCGGGAAGAGGACTGTACTGAAGCACGAGTTCAAGCGCCTCATTAAGTTTTCCAGCCCTTATCAGCTGCGCGCGTTTCTGTGAAGGAATGCCGGAGGGACATGCATGCTCGCATGGCGGTGAATATTTATAATTGTTCCATACAGGCCTGAATCGCCTGTCCTCTCCGCTCGTCACATAAGGAAGCGGGGTCACAGGATGAGTGATATACTCCCCGAAGATACCGCCTTTGCCCACGCCCTTGTCCCAGACATCATTACGGAACTCATGAATGGACATCTTGAACGGACGCTTCTTCGCCCTGGCCTGGGGTGTGAACGGTATAATTTTTTTCCAGTCATCAACAGATTTTGTCAGTTCATCATAATGATCTGTCCTGTTGATAGCCTTAAGATAAGGCTGCATATTTTTCTTAAGCCACTTCCAGTCCTGCTCGGTAAGGTCCATGAGCTCGACATCTTTATCGCTGTATCCCTGTATCGGGCCTCGGAAATAAACAACTCCGCCGACCATTCCGACACACGGTCTGTAACCGAGTATGTTCTCGGGGTTCCTCGGATCAACACCGCAGACAACCGCAATACCGCCCGCCTTGAACTCCGCAAAGGTATCGCCGACATCCCTGAAGTACCATGACTGGGGCGGATCGAATTTCGGATTATGTTTGGTCATTGTGTCACAGCGCGCGCCTCCGCTGCCCTGCACATAGAGTTTCCCCTGGGCCGCAGCATTATGCGCTCCGTTGGTGACATCACCAAGCACTGTAATCTCAGCGCCGCAGTTTATCCAGCCTACATCATCAGAGGCACTGCCGTTGACAACTATCTCTGTGCCGAACATGCCCATACTGCCGAGCCGCTGACCGACCGGGCCGTCAATAGCAAGCTTCAGCGACTCACCTTTCGGCCATAAACGTCCGCCTATGCCGTGCTGTCCGCACGCAGATATCTGGAGGTTTCTCGCGCCTTTTTCGACCGCTTCCTGTATCTTTTCTTCAAAGACCCTTGAGGAGAGCCTTTTGCCTTTGATCTTTCCTTCTATTATTTTCTTTTTCATTTTAATATCTTTTTAACACACATATTTTATTTTCAGACGTTCTGCGACCGCCGGATCATCCGCACTTATACCGTCAGACATGCCGATCGGCAGTTCCGTACTTCTTCCCATAGGGGCAAATATTTTCTTGAGCTCAATATCAACCGACCTGAAAACCTCAACAACCCTTTCGGCAACCTTCTCAGGATCAAGTCTCCTGTAAAGTCTCGGGTCCTGCGTTGTTATGCCTCTCGGGCATTTGCCGACATTACAGACATTACAGCGGTTATATTCATCACCGAAACAGCCTGCAGCAGCCTGCATGATATATTTACCTATTGAAACAGCTGATGCGCCGAGCATTAACAGAGAAGCAGTATTAGCCGCAAGATTGCCTTTCTTGCCGACCCCGCCCGCAGCAATAAGCGGGATCTCGTTCTGTTTGCCCTGGGCAACAAGATCGAGGTAGCACTCTCTTATGTTCGATGCAATGGGATGTCCCATGCTGTCCATTGATACATTAAATGCCGCGCCTGTTCCGCCGTCATCACCGTCTATGCTGAGTGCGGCTGCATACGGATTTCTGACAAGGTTGTTCAGGACCGACTTTGCGCTGTGACTTCCTGAAATCTTTGGATATACAGGCACCCTGAATCCCCATGCCATGGACATGGACTGGATCATCTTGGCAACAGCCTCTTCTATCGAATATTTTGTCTGGTGAGTCGGCGGAGAAGGAAGGTCAACTCCCATCGGCACGCCCCTGATCTCGGATATCAGCTTCAGCACCTTATGAGCCATAAGCAGTCCGCCGTCACCCGGCTTTGCGCCCTGACCGTATTTGATCTCTATTGCACAGGGGTCCTCTATCATATGAGGAAGCGCCCTGACTATCTCGTCCCATCCAAAATAACCGGAAGCTATCTGCGGGATAAAGTATTTCATGAAGCGCGACCTGAGCAGTCTCTGAGGCATTCCGCCCTCACCGGAGCACATTACAACAGGCAGACCCTCGACCTCATTAAGGTATGTGACACCCATGGCAAGGCCTTCCCACATGTTCGGGGAGAGCGCGCCGATAGACATACTGCCGATCATTATCGGATATATCTCACGCACAGGCGGTATGAATTTAGAGGACTTCTTATCGACCTCAAGTCTATTGTTTATAACCTGCAGAGGAAGTTCTTCAGCCGGCAGTATCCTTCCAAGATATGTCCTTATCCTGAACTCATGCCTTCCGGCATCAAGCGCAGGGTCAGTGAGCATTGATATTCTTGAAAACCTCAGTCTGTCGAGTGTGGAAAGTCCAGGGTCATTTCTTCTGCCGCCCCTTTTATAAGGCTGACCGCCTTTATTCTTATGGAAATTGAATTTATGGATCGGATTATATTCCGGCTCTATCGCGTCATTCGGACATACAAGTGTGCATGTTGCACAGCCTGTGCAGTAGCGTTCTATATCAGTTGTCTGTTTAATGACAGTTACAACACGCCTGACAGCCCTGGGCTCGGGCATGATACCTTCAGAACTCAGTTCTCTTTTGACTACAACAGAAGGCTCAATTGCAAACATGGGACATACAGCCGTGCACTTACCGCAGCGTTTGCACCTGTCGTCCCTCCATTTCACTATATACGGGAATTCTTTTATTGAAAGCTCGTGGTTATTGTCTAACCTTGCAGCTGGTTCCATACCTTGACCTCCTTTGCATCCGGCCCTACGATCACCATATCGTACTTCATCGGAAAGATGTCCGTTGACTTTTCCCTGTCAGACACAACACTGTCAAGTCCGCAGACCTCTGACATCAGCCCGTACTTGCCGTTAACTCCCCCGACAACACCCGGCCTTAATTTCTTTGAGTCCTGCAGCATAAAAACAGAACCGTCAGGTGTAAAACCGATAACACAGTTAGGCCCGTCAATGCATAACTGACGCATTGACATCTTCATAAATCTTACTGCCTCACTGTCAGGCCTGTTGTTTATCTCCTCAGGTTTAAGCGGTGTCACAACATCCTTATAGTAATGAAGGGGATAACCGAGCTGCCTGCAGGTGTAATGAAGTATATGACAGAAGACCTCACTGTCACTGTTATATCCGATGTAACCCGGAATGTTCCTTCCGCTCAGAAACTCCCTGATAGGAACGAACGCTGTATTCTCACCGTTTGTCATTGTGCCGTATCCCTGAATAAAGAACGGGTGGCACGCATAAAGATTGATGGCATAATTTGTATTCTGTCTCCCCTGCGCCAGTATTATCCTGGCCTTGAGCGAAGACTTTTCCAGACCGAAGAACTCGCCGAGCTGAAGCGGGTCACCGACCTCTTTCAAAGCAAGGATATCAGGATAAAAGGTGAACACAATAATTGATTCGTCCTTACTGCCCAGCTCCCTTAAAGCAAGCCTTGTGTCAAGTAAAAGCCTCTCTTTAACCTCGAGCGGCTTATCTTTATACATATCAGGATAATCATAGACCCTTGCAAAGTAGCAATCACGTGCCTCAATACCCTTTACAGCTTTTATCTTGGGGGTCCAGGTATATTTCAGTTTAAAACCGGCCTGGTTCATGTAATCATCAAGCGTCTTCATCCCGTATTCAGAACAGATCCCGGAAAGTATCGGGAATTCTTTCAACTCTTCAAATTCACCACCAAGGCCTTTAAGCATAAGACCCATTCCTGAACCGTCATGGCCCTCTTTCATCGTCTCAAGGGCAATGATGTTCTCCATTGGTGAGAAGTAATCACTTGATGTTATCGCTGCCAGTCTACACATTTTCTTCTTTTACCATTATCCTTTATTTAAATTCATGGCCATTTCATGCAGAAAATTGTATCTGCTTCACACAAAAATTCCGGATTTCAATGATAACAATTAATTACAGATTTGTAAATATATGCCCCAACAAAAACTGACCGCAATCACTGTTTTCTGCTAAAATATTTCCATGTACTTGAACCATATTGGAATTATTAACAGGACCAGGGAAGAAGCCGTACGTTTTTACAGGGATTTTTTCGGTCTTGCCATCACCAAGGAATCTGTTATCCCGGCAGCTCTTTCCGTACAGATATTC
Source organism: uncultured bacterium (assembly GCA_965603765.1). Taxonomy (GTDB): domain Bacteria; phylum Nitrospirota; class Thermodesulfovibrionia; order UBA6902; family UBA6902; genus CBFDEG01. The sequence continues at coordinate 15,106 of CBFDEG010000007.1, forward strand.
AGTGTTTCAAGGGATATACCGATGATAGTGTTCGAAAGGAACGAAACCAAAATAGAGGTGTTCATCACCCCTGATTACAAGCCAGCCACCCCGGACATCACACATCCCGGTTTTTTTGTTGATAACATAACCGAATTCCTTGAAAAGGCCGGGCGATCAGGAGTTGAAGTGATCACCGGCAAAACAGAAGAAAAGACAGTATTTTTTAAAAGAGATCTTTCATGAAATTTAATTGAAGTAAAACAGAAGCAGTAGACAACCACAATACCGGTCCGGACGATCTTATTTACATATAAAGTTCATTACTGACCGGAGATTCCTGAATATATATTGAGAGTACCTTTTTTACATATCTCTGCGTTTCTTTAAAAGGCGGAATCCCCCTGAACCTCTCTATCTTTCTCGGGCCCGCATTATATGCTGCAAGCGCAAAGGCAACATCACCGTTAAACCTGTCAAGAAGATAGCTCATATACTTAACGCCGCCCTCTATATTCTCTTCCGGATTAAAAGGGTTCTTCACATTCATCTGCCTTGCCGTTGCCGGCATAAGCTGCATAAGCCCTTTAGCGCCTTTCCTGGAAATGGCCCTTGATCTCCCGCTGGACTCGACCATTATCATCGCATAGACCAGTGCCGGCTCCACCTGATATTTTAAGGCCTTGCTGTATATCAGGTCATGATACTGGAGTTTTCCGGAAGTATTATCTATACATACCTGTTCTTCTAAATGAAGCCCGCCTTTTTCGCTCTCTAACGCTAAGTCCAGACTCTCTGCATATTTATTACATACTGCAAATAGAACCACACCGGCAATCAAAACAACTATCAGGGATGTTTTTATAGTATTTTTTATTAGCATGAGACTATACTTTGCAAGTCTAATGCCAAAACACAACCTCTTGTTTTATCATGATTCTGAAATAATACAGGGAGAATAATTGTAAGGAAATGCGACAACTGTAAAGTATCACGACACATTGTTTTACACTTTTACAATTTTTATCATAAAAAAAGGGACAGGCAGAGGCCTGTCCCTTTTATACTTGTTAATTGCCTTACTGTATCAATTGGCTTTTTCGATATTCTGTTCCTGCGGCTTCATGTCTGCCGGCTTCATGTCTGCCGGTTTACCCACGGGCTGGTCCTTTATAACTTTCAATTCTCCCTGAAGCCTGGCTATCTGGACCTCAACCTTTGCGCCTTTGGATATAGAGATATTCTCTCTGTAAAATATCTCTCCCTTGCCGCATGCATTGGAGCCTATCTCAACTTCATTTGCTTCAAGCTTGCCGTGAAACTCACCATTCACATATATCCGTCCTTTTGCTTTTACCTCTCCACCGTTGAACTTACCGGATATTGTGACATTTTCCCCGGCTAAAATATTCCCGCCTTTAAGTTCACCGACAATATCAACACTTCCCTCAGATGTCTCAATATTACCGGTACAGGTTCCCTTTATGACTATGTTCGATTTCCTTATAGACCTGATATTACCTTCAACATCACCGCTCAGCTCCAGGTCACAGGTCACATTAATATCACCGATAAGTTTACTGCCCTTTAATATAGTATTGATGCCCGACTGCCTTACCTCAGACCTCACTGGTTTTACCTCAGGTTCCTTAACCGCACTTCCAACAGCTGTCTTTTCAACAGGCATTGTCTCCTGGACATCTTTTTTCCCATTACCATCAGGTTTATCACCTGCTTCGCCGGATCCCCATTTACTGAACATGTAACACCTCCATAATATATTACTAACTTCAATTTACTCTAAATTTAAATCGGCATACTCTAAAATAATCTTTAATTGCAATATACACCTCTTCCAACCGTACAGCAATCCCTTACGTTGTTTTCTTCAGTTTTATCTCCTGATAATTAGTTCTAAGGATCATCTCCTTTTCATCAAGCTTAATAACCTCAAAAAAATATATATTACCTTTATAATACCCCTCATCCAGAATGATCTTTAAATGCCCGCTGTCTATGAACTCATACCTGCCCATTGACTCCAGAACACTTTTACGGGACTCCCAGGGTGCCACCAACGCACCTCCCCCCTTAAACCAGTATGAAGTGGGCGCGCCGCCGACCATACTGCCGGAAAGAGTCCATTTACCTTTTACCATGCGCTCGCTTTTCGAGGCACATGAAACGAATAATAAAACAACAACGACAAGACACATATTAATGGTCTTAGCCCTCATTTAAGATCTCCTATATTTATAATTATGTAAGTTGCCTACACTGCAAATTATAGTTATTCAAATATCATAGCTAAATCCAAATAATAGAGCAATAATTATTATTCAAGCCTATCAGCAACAGCAGCACTAAAAAATAATGTAATGATTGCAGGAACTATAAGTCGATTTTATTTTCATATACCGGGTAACAACAATATTCTATTGACATAAACCATATATTTTTGTATTCTTTAATCCAATTAACCTCAACAGGATCAAAGGCGGTCAACCAATGCTTAGAAAACTACTTCCAAAAGAAACCGACTTCTTCATCATGTTCGAAAAAGCAGCTCTTAACGTAAACAAAGGCGCCGTCATTCTTGTAGAAATGATGGAAGACCTAAGCATGGCAACAAGCAAGGCAAAAGAGATATACGAGGCTGAGCAGGAAGGCGACATGATCACACATGAGGTAATGAGGAAACTTAACAAGACCTTCCTTACCCCTGTTGACAGAGAAGATATTCACGCACTCATAAATAATATTGATAATGTACTCGACCTGATATGGGCCAGCGCAGACAGGGCTGAACTGTTCAAGCTGGAATCTGCACCGCCCGAAGCGGTAGAGTTATGCAAAACCCTGCTCGAGACCACTGAATTTATCACTAAAGCGGTCGCATGTCTGAAAGATAAAAAATATTCATATATTCAGGAATACTGCATTGAAATAAACCGGCTCGAAAACCGGGGGGACAGAATATTCAGAGAAGCGCTTGTCAAGCTGTTCGATAATATCAAAGACCCTATCCTCGTAATAAAATGGAAAGAAGTCTACGAACATCTTGAAGAAGCAAATGATACCTGTGAAGATGTAGCTGATATACTCGAAAGCATCATACTTAAACATGCCTGAGACAATAATCATTGCTGTTGTTATAATCGCGCTTCTTTTTGAGGTAAGCAATGGCTGGAATGATTCAGCCAATGCAATAGCTACTGTAGTCTCAACAAGGGTACTCACCCCGGGAAAGGCCGTACTTCTTGCAACATCCATGAACATAACAGGGGCCTTTCTCTCGACCGCAGTCGCCAAGACAATAGGTAAAGGGATCGTGAACCCTGCTGATATAACACAGACCGTTGTTGCAGCCGCGCTGCTTTCCGGTTTCTTATGGAACGGTGCAATGACATACCTGGGTCTTCCGGTCAGCGCTTCTCATGCTCTTATCGGAGGTATAATAGGGGCAGGAATAGCACATTTCGGAGGGATCGACCAGCTCAACCTTGAAGGACTTACAAAAATTTTCATAGCACTTTTCACATCACCGATCATCGGCATTATTTTCGGGTACCTTTTCATGAAGCTTATCATTCGGATCTTCTGCAACAAATCGCCTGGAACCTTAAACAGGCATTTCGGCAGGCTCCAGATAATTTCCGCCGGTTTCATGGCCTTAAGCCATGGAATGAATGATGCACAGAAGGTAATGGGAGTCATAACGCTCGCGCTGGTAAGCGGAGGTTTCATCTCCACCGTTGAGGTCCCTTTCTGGGTAATACTGGCATGCGCTCTGTCCATGGGCATAGGAACAGCAGCCGGAGGATGGAGAGTGATAAAAACATTGGGACACCAGATGCTCAAACTTCAGCCTATTCACGGGTTTGCCGCTGAAACAGCTGCAACAGCCGTAATCGTCGGAGCCAGTTCTTTGGGACTTCCGGTAAGTACGACCCATGTCATAACAACGAGCATAATGGGTGTAGGCGCCACAAAAAGACTTTCTGCCGTACGTTGGGGTGTGGCAAGAAAAATAATACTCGCATGGGTATTCACACTTCCAATGACAGCAATAGTTGCATGGCTGACCTACAAGTTTCTTGCGCTTTTTTTAACAGGATAGCCGGGCCAACGATCAATCTGCATATACTGCTTATCCCGGATATAAAAAGTCCATCCGGATGAACCGCAACATATAGCTATAGCCTCACGTTACACATCCTCAAGTCTCTCAAGAGTACATCCCTCTAATTACAGGTAGTTACGCAACAATATCTTATTTGTATGTACTTTAACTGTATATATTTATTATTATGAATAAATGCAACATATTACGGTACTATCAATTCATGGATACTAAAAGTACAAATATATCGGAGCGAGGTTCCTCGGACCGCAGGGAACTGCCTACCCCTGTCATCAGCAAATACTCATTTATAGGTGGAAAAAGAAAACATATACGAAGGGCAGGGAACCGGAAAGAACATCTCTTTGTAGACCTTTACAGCACAAGATTGCTCATAGCTGTCTTAGTCCTGTTATGCCTCAGCTGTCTTGATGCATATCTTACCCTGGTATTAATATCTAAAGGAAAAGTAGTAGAGGCAAACCCGGTAATGGCCTACTTTTTAAACATGGGGGTAATGCCTTTTACAACTATAAAGTTCAGCATAACAGCACTCTCAGCAGTAATTATGTGTCTGCTGAAAAATGTCAGTATTACAAGGATCAGCCTGCCGTTTGCAATAAAGATATATCTTCTGATAATTGCTTACGAATTTTATCTTTTTACAATATAAACTACAATTCAAAAAAGAGCCTATATTACAGCGCTGGCAAACGAAGGGGGTTCAACCGGCATTTCTCTTTTATTTATCTTATCATCCAGCCACATTGCAACAAGCCTGTAATCATCAGCTCCCTTTGACATTCGGGCGCTCATTATTACCGGCTTACCCCGACCGGGGGCCTCAGCAAGAGAAACATTTTCCCTTATTATGGGTGAAACCCTGCCAGGGAACATATCTTCAAGATTATCCATGATCTCCCAGTGTATACGGCGGCGGCGCTGTGCCCTGCATGGGATAACCGCTTTTATCTCAATATCAGGATTCATGGGTTTCACATTTTCTATTGCGCCGACTAGCTGCTTTAAACCGTGCATACCGAGGAAAGAGGCCTCAACCGGTACAAGCACATGCTGTGAGGCCATTAACGCATTCAAAGTATGGAAGCCCAGTCCGGGAGAACAATCAATGATCACATGGTCCCAGTTCCCGCGTGTGACACCAAGGCAATGAAACAGTATCTCGTTACCACCGGAGCCGTTGGACCAGCTATTTGCAGCTGCCATGGCAATACCGGAAGGAACAAGATCAACCCCCGGCACTTCAGTGGAAACCACAGGTAATGCCACACTCTTTTGAAGCGCCTCAAGCAGCTCGATCCCTTCATTTTCTATCCCTACACTCAGGCTCGCACTGCCTTGCGGATCCATATCCACCAGAAGTATCTTTTTACCCATCTCTCCCCAGCAGGCTGCCAGGTTTACAGCTGTTGTTGTTTTCCCTACTCCGCCCTTAAGATTGACAACAGACAAGACATGTTTCACGAATCCCCTCCCCCTTTTAACTCTTTAATATATTGGATTAAATTAAAGATTACTACGTAATTACTCTATATTTTCAGGCATGGTTTGTCAACTTTCATATTTTGTTATAAATATTTTTAGTAATCATTACTTATTCATCCCAAGCCCATATTCTGTCATCCTGAGCGAAACGAAGGATCTCAGGCATTGATTCTTCACTACGCTGTGCTCCATTCAGAATGACAACAAAAAATACCCAGGATGACAGCCCTGATATTTCCTCAATAATATGCAAAAGTTGACTTGCGGAACATGGTAAAGTTATCCTCTTTAGATGGAAAAAATCATTGCAAAGAACAGAAAAGCATTTCATGATTTTGAGATCATTGAAACATATGAAGCCGGCATCTCCCTACTGGGCACAGAGGTCAAATCCCTGAGAGAAGGCAGGGTCAATCTGAAGGACAGCTATGCCCTCATTAAGAACAGCGAAGCCTTCCTTCTTAACTGTCATATCAACCCGTACAGCCATGGCAACATACAGAACCACGACCCGTTAAGAACAAGAAAGCTCCTTCTGAACAAGAAAGAAATAGATAAATTATTGGGAAATACAACACAGCAGGGATTTACCCTAGTTCCTCTGAAGATCTATTTCAAGAACAATAAGATCAAGGTAGAAATTGGAGTTGCCAGAGGCAAAAGACAGTATGAAAAAAGGGCCTCAATAAAAGAAAAAGAAGCAAACAGGGAAATAGAACGTCACATGAAAAAAACCTATAAATAAATGCACAAGCACCAAAAAACAAATATCAAAATACAAATAAATCCCAATATCCAATAACCGAAACTCCGGATATATGCAATTTGAGTTTTGGTGCTTGAAACTTATTTGTTATTTAGTGCTTGTTATTTGGAATTTATTTATTATTTATTGGTCAGTGCAACAAGGCCCGGCAGGTCTTTACCTTCAAGCAACTCAAGCGCTGCTCCGCCTCCGGTCGAGATAAAGGAAATGCTCTCTGAAACACCTGCCCTTCCAACAGCCAGGTCAGTGTCCCCTCCCCCGACTATCGTAAGCGCATACGCATCGGCAACTGCGTGTGCTATCGAAAAAGTCCCTCTTGAAAATGCGTCTACCTCAAAAACTCCCATCGGCCCGTTCCAGAGGATTGTCTTTGCGCTTTCAAGTGCCTCGGAAAAAAGCTTGACTGACGCGGGGCCTATATCCACAGCCTTCCAGCCGTCAGGTATCTCCTGTGATGTAACAAGCTTTGTCTCGGCAGCAGCTTCTATGGTCTGAGCAATAACGCAGTCAACCGGAAGATAGAACTTGATCCCCTTTTCCACGACCGCCCTTCTTATCTCATCGGCAAGTTCCAGCATATCATCTTCTACAATAGAGTCTCCGACACTCTGCCCCATTGCCTTGAGAAATGTAAAGGCCATACCACCGCCGACAATGACCTTATCGACCTTATCTTCAAGATTACGTATAACATCTATTTTGCCTGACACCTTTGCTCCGCCAAGAATGGCCACAAAAGGCCTGACAGGATGGTTTACCACACCCTGAAGATAATCTATTTCCTTCTGGAGCAGAAACCCGGCAGCAGACGGCAGGTACTTTGTGATACCGACCACCGAGGAATGGCTCCTGTGCGTGGCACCGAAGGCATCATTAACATAATAGTCAGCAAGCTTTGCAAGAGCCTTGCTGAACTCATCATCATTGGCCTCTTCTTCTTTATGGAACCTCAGGTTTTCAAGAAGGATAATATCTCCTTCAGCCATCTTACTGACAGCATCCTCAACCTCAGGCCCGATACAGCCGGAAACAAACGTAACTTCTTTTTTTATTAGTCTCTGCAGCCTGCGGGCAACAGAAGCAAGCGTATACTTCCGGTCGGTCTTCCCCTTGGGGCTGCCCAGGTGGGAAGCGATGATTATCTTGCTGCCCTCATCTATCGCGTAGTTAATTGTCGGCAGAGAGGACCGGATCCTTCTGTCATCAGTGATATTAAGGTTCTCATCAAGAGGCACGTTAAAGTCTACACGTATAAAAAGCCTCTTGCCCTTTATGTTCAAGTCCTTTATAGAGAGCTTATTTAAAACTCCCTTTATAGGTAATGAGTTCTTAGTTTCCATCGCGGCTATATTACCTCTTGCTGTCTATATAAATCAGGTCCTTGAGACCTCTACAATATTATTATCATACTATGAGAGTAATTTAACATATTTCAGAAATTATACTTCCATGACCTCTGCTTCTTTATGTTTTATTATTTCATCCACTTTATTTATATATGAATCGGTCAGTTTCTGTATCTCCTCTATGGAACGTTTCGTTTCATCTTCACTCAGGTGTATTTCTTTTTCTATTTTCTTCATCTCATCGTTACCGTCCCGGCGAATGCCCCTGAGAACTATTTTGGCCTCTTCACCTCTCTTATGCACCTGCTTTACGATATCTTTTCTCCGCTCTTCAGTAAGTGCGGGGATAGCTATTCTTATTATCTTACCGTCGTTGTTAGGGTTCATACCAAGACCGGACTTCTGAATGGCCTTCTCAATCTCAGCGATGATCTTCGGGTCCCATGGCTGTATTGTGATAAGCCTGCTCTCAGGAACGCTCAAAGTCGCAACATGGCTCAACGGGGTAGGTGTTCCAAAATAATCGACCATCACATGATCAAATATGGTCAAGGACGCTCTTCCTGTCCTCATTGCGGCAAGATCCTTCTTAAAAGAATCTATGGCCTTGTTCATCTTATCATTTAGATTTTTTTTTGCTTCGTTTTGCATCAGGATCTCCCCCCCTTACCAGCGTTCCTACTTTTTTCCCTTCCAGTATCCTTCTGAGGTTACCTTTTTTCATCATACTGAATACCATTATAGGAAGATTATTATCCATACAGAGCGAAATAGCGGTTGAGTCCATCACCTTCAATCCCTTATTAAGAACATCTATATAAGAGATCTCTGAGAACTTCGTTGCGGAGCTGTCCTTCATGGGGTCACTGCTGTAAACACCATCCACCTTGGTCGCTTTCAGTATGACATCCGCACCTATCTCAACAGCCCTCAGGGCTGCGGCTGTATCAGTAGTAAAATAAGGGTTACCCGTGCCAGCGGCAAAGATAACAAACCTTCCTTTTTCAAGGTGCCTCATTGCTCTGCGCCTGATATAGGGCTCTGCAAGTTCCTGCATATGAATTGCGGACTGGACCCTTGTCGGCATCCCGTTGACCTCAAGGGCATTCTGCAGGGCAAGCGCATTAAGCACTGTGGCCAGCATCCCCATATAGTCAGCAGAGGTCCGCTCCATGCCCTGGGCACTCGCCTCAAGCCCGCGAAAAATATTACCTGCGCCGATAACGATCGCTATCTCGACACCGGAACCTGAAAGCCCTTTCAGCTCTGATGCTATATACTCCACGACCTTCTGATCGATCCCGAAATTCCGGTCACCCATCAGGGCCTCTCCACTTAATTTCAGGAGAATTCTTTTAAGTTTGGATTTAACGGGTTTCATCTGTTAATTGTTCTTTTCCCCAAGCTGAAACCTTACAAATCGGCTGATGAGGATATTCTCCCCGAGCTTGGCTATTTTTTCGATGACCAGATCTTTTATCTTCTTTTTGCCATCCGGGTCTTTTACAAAGACCTGCTCCATAAGACATACATCAGAATAAAACTTTTCAAGTTTTCCCTCAACAATTTTCTCAACAACATTTTCAGGTTTATCTTTGACCTGAGATGCATATATTTCCTTCTCTTTATCAATAACTTCAGAAGGAACCTCTTCCCTTATAACATATGCGGGCACAGGGTCTGCTGCCGCAACATGCATACATATGTCCTTTACCATATCCTGAAAGTCATCGGTCTTTGCAACAAAGTCCGTTTCACAGTTCACTTCAACAAGCACGCCTATCTTACCTAAATGCATATAAGAGCCAATCAGGCCCTGGGACGCATCTCTTGATGATTTTTTAGCGGCCTTTGCAAGGCCGCTCTTCCTGAGAAGCTCTGTTGCTTTTTCTATATCTCCACCAGACGCGGCAAGCGCCTTTTTACAGTCCATCATGCCGACACCGGTCTGTTTTCTTAATTCCTGTACTGCTGCTGCTGTAACGCTCATTCTACTGTCTCCTCCTTGTTCTCTGCTGCTGCTTCTTCTGCCTCTTCTGCTGCTTTCTTCTCTTCTATAGCTTTCAGCTCAGCAGCATCTTCAGCCTTTTTATTCAGAATACTCTTACCCTCAATCACGGCCTCAGCCATTTTGGATGATAAAAGCCTGATAGACCTTATTGCATCATCATTGCCCGGGATCACATAATCAATATCATCCGGGTCGCAGTTGGTATCAACAAGCGATACAATTGGGATGGAAAGCTTCTTTGCCTCTGCAACTGCAAGCGCTTCTTTTTTAGGATCTATAATAAAAATAATGCTCGGCAGCTTGGTCATATTCTTCACACCGCTGAGGTTCTTATCGAGACGCGTCCTTTCATTCTCGTACTTGGAAACCTCTTTTTTGGTCAGAAGCTCGTACGTGCCATCTTCCTTCATCTTTTCTATCTTTTTGAGTTTGGCTATTCCCTGCTTAACCGTATTGAAGTTTGTGAGCATACCGCCAAGCCAGCGCTGGTTAACAAAATATGCCCCGGCCTTCTGGGCCTCTTCGATTATCACATCCTGGGCCTGCTTCTTTGTTCCGACAAAAAGCACTGTCTCACCCCTGCTCGAACTATCCTTTATGAAATTATACGCAACCTCGAACATCTTGACGGTTTTCTGGAGATCAATTATGTATATGCCGTTACGCTGCCCGAAAATAAACTTTTTCATCTTCGGATTCCAGCGCTTGACCTGATGTCCGAAATGGACACCTGATTCCAGAAGGTCTTTCATTGTTACTACCATGACTACCTCCTCAGTTTTTCCTCCGTCCTTTCTTTCCGAATCCCTTTTTTATGGGACACTGCCGGAAAAATGATCAGCCGGACGTGTGTTTTATACAGCAATTTAATATTACCCTTATACAAGGGTAGCAATAAGATTATCACATGTCATGCAACTATTTCAATTATAATTGATTATTTTCAAGAGAAAACCGGCCTTAAAATAAATACAAACGTTATCCGGCCTGTTGTGAACTTTTTGAAAGTTCAGAAAAAGAAATATTGTCCTTAACAAGAAAAATAAGGCCTGTTGAAATAATAAACCCCATTGCCACAAGCCATGCAACGATCCCGTAACTTGCCGCAACAGCATTTGAAACCCCGAAGATATCATGGAGAGCAACCACACAGGCCAGCTGAAATGAACCGAGGAACGCAGGCGAAGGAAAGAGAGATATAAATATCCCTACAGTCAGACTGACAACAAGGGCAGCTGTTAACATCGGCAGTTGGGTCTCAAGCCCAAAGGCCATAAAAAGGGGATAATAGACACCTACCGCAACAACCCAGACCATAACTGAATAAAAAGAGGCTGCCATAAAAGCCTTAAGATCCTTCAAGATACTGAGCCCTTGTGTAAATGAACCTACCAGATCAACCACCTTACCGCGCCATTTTCCAGGAAGAGGCTTAATAATAATACCTACTACCTTCATTGCCCACTCATTTTTATACTGAAGAAGCACGGAAAAACCGCAAATAAAGATGACACCTATAAAACTGATCCATCCAAACTGAACCATATATCCAAACAGCTTGTGGTTTGCGCCGCTATCCCCCTGCAGAAAAATATTCGGGCTGAATACCAGCACATAAACAAGCAGAAGCAGGAACAGCGCCATGTCCATCAGCCTTTCTACAAATATTGTGGCAAACGATGCGCTGAAGCTTATATTCTCCTGCTTGGCAAGCATATATGCCCTTATGATCTCTCCTGCCCTGGCAGGAAGGATATTACCCATAAACCCGATCATCATAGGAGAAAACAGGTTTGCAGTGGTAACTTCCTTTACTGAGCGCACAAGATAATGCCACCGCAGCGCCCTGAAAAGAAATGTCAATGCAACCAGGATAACCGCCGGGATCAGATATATATAATGAACAGAACTTAATGCCCTGCCAAGCTCCTCCATCGAAACATTCTTAAATGCATAATAAGAAGAGAATACAACTATAAGGAGCCCTATCAGAAGATGTTTCTTTTTCATATTAATTTTCTCATAAGATTTTATTATACATGTAAAACTTTCTAACAATCAAGTATTTGCGGGAAGAATATCTATTATCCCTACAATTTTATCAACAATCAAACCAATTGCCTTCTCCCCCTTCTCCCTGCTCGCCTTTGAAGGATCTCCCCAGACCCCGCCCGGCCAACATTTCACCTTGTCCTTCATTATAAAAGGCCTCGGCATCTGAGGGTATTCCTCCTTTGAGCGGCCCTTGACAAGTTCAGGTGCAAGAGCAAGCATCAGAGATGTCTCTATTTCGCCTGCATGCGAATCATTCGGGGTATCAGCAAGCTCAGCAAGTTCAGTCCGAAGGATATCGTATGGTGAAATGACTGCCAGATCTATGCCTTCCAGTTCCTGAACAAGTTCCTCCCCGGCCTCTTTCATTGCGGACATATGAAGCCCTCCGCCATGTCCAGATATTAGAAAGAAATTTTTCAGGCCTTTTGCATAAGAGTCCTTCACAATGTCACGGACTATCCTTCTCAGGGTTGCGGGCCTTATGCCAATTGTGCCCGGGTGCTGACCGGTTGTGGTACAGACCCCGTAATATACAGGAGGGGCAAGAAACACTTTTCTCATCTGCGCAACCCTCTTCAGCACCTCGTACACTATTAATGTATCCGTGTTCATCGGGAGATGAGTGCCGTGCTCTTCCACCGTGCCAAACGGGAAAAGTATGGTCTTTGTTTTCCTGAGATGGCCTTCAAACTCTTTCATGGTCATATTTTCAAGCAGCATAACTTACCTCCCATTATATATATTCACTTGCCAATATAATACCAGACATTACCAATCCCAAATAACAAATCCCAAAATACAAATAAATAACAAGCACCAAATAACAAAAAAATCTAAACACCAACTCTCAAATGTGTTAGTTGTTTCGGTCATTGTCTGTTTGGTATTTGGAGCTTATTTGTATTTTGGGATTTGTTATTTATAATTTATCTGTTATTTTATTTGTGATTTGTAATTTATACATTATATTGCTTTTTAAATACCGATATGCTATAAAAATAGACTCTTTGCTCTTATCTTTCAGATAAAGGGCATGGCTTTTCAACCCGGATTTAACTGAAAAGCAAAATTCCATAAGGAGGCAGCAAATGAATTATTATGAAAAGATCTTCATCCTTGATCCCAACATTGATGACAGTGCCGTCGAAGAAATAACGGTAAGAATCAAAGATGTGATCACCAATAACGGCGGTGAAATACTGAAAACCGACAACTGGGGCCGCCGCAAACTAGCTTACGAGCTGAACAAACACCAAAAAGGCAACTACACGCTAATACTGTTCAAATCTCCCCCGCAGGTAATCCTGGAACTCGAAAAACTCTGTAAGATACTCGATTCAGTGATCAAGTTCATGATCGTGAAACTCTCAAAGAAAAAAGAGATAGAAGCTGCATTGCCCTCACCGGCTGAGCCAGCAGCAAAACCTGAAACAACAGAACCTGCAGCAGAACCAACAGCAGAAGTTGCAGAAGAAGCTGCACCCGTGGAGGAAAAATAGAATGTTCAATAAAGTCATTCTCATCGGAAACCTTACCAGAGACCCTGAATTAAGATACACACCGCAGGGAACATCTGTATGCAATTTCGGACTTGCCGTCAACCGTAAATACAAGCAGGGCGACGAAATGAAGGAAGAGGTGACTTTTATCAATATCGTAGTTTTCGGCAAACAGGCTGATACATGCGGCCAGTATCTCAATAAAGGCAGCAATGTCCTTATAGAGGGCAGACTCCAGGAAAGACGATGGGAACAAGAGGACGGACAGAAAAGAAGCAAGCATGAGGTCGTGGCGCAAAGCGTGCGATTCATGTCAAAAAGACAGTCCGCCCCTGCTAATGAGCCGTCAAGAGGCATGGGCGACATGGGCATGCCCCCGGATGAGATAACTGACATTGAGCCGTTTTAAATTTAAAATTAAAGAATATAAAATATAAGGAGTTCACATTGCAATACAAAAGATTTCACAGAAGAAAATTTTGCAAGTGCTGTGCAAACAAGGTCGAATTCATCGATTATAAGGACGTCAAGTCACTGAGGGGCTATCTCACTGACAAAGGCAAGATAATTGCCGGAAGAATGACAGGCAACTGCGCAAGGCACCAGCGGGAGCTTACAAGGGCTATCAAACGTGCAAGGAATATAGCACTGCTTTCATTCATAGAGAAATAAATGAGAATACCAAAAGAATGGCTGCCTGCTTTGTCACGGGAGATAACCAACTCTCTCGTGGCAAAAAACCTGATAGAATTAAAGCTCTCAAAGGAACAGCTTACTGCGCTTATCGGGGAACTGCTCCTTGAGGAGCTTATGGTCGAAGACAGGCTGAACGAAGAGGTCCGTGAAATGCTGAAAAAATACGACTCGGAAATAGAGACAGGCCACCTTGACTACCGCAGGCTTTTTGACATGACAAAACAAAAACTGGTAAGGGACAGGAACATAATCATATGAGACTTTCTGATGATAAGGTAAGGCATATAACACATGTTGTCCTGAAGGGACTGCTCGACAAAAAAGCAGTTTCTCCGCTGACCGATGAAGGCAGTATCAGGCGTGAAATGAAGGCGGTAATAACCAAAGAATTGAAACTCGCGGAAACAATAGATGAATCTGTCAGAAAGAAGCTCGAATCTTACTCGAAAAAGATCTATGAAGGCGGCTCTGAATGGGACGTCCTCTACCACAAGTTCTTTGAAGAGGAAGCCTCTAAAAAGGGCCTGTCCCGTTAATTCCGTACAACAGCTACCCTCTCCTTATTGCTGAAACAAAACCACCTGCAGCCATAAGTATCATAATTTTCGAACCACCCCGCAAGACAGTTCAGCTAACATGACCAACCAGATGAAAAAACATTCATCTACAAATACAAAAATAATCTTCCAATTCGGATTTTAACAGACAATAGCGTCCTGTTTGCATCTCATTTACCTGTCAGATATTACACTTGCCAAACTCAAATAACGTGATAAAATTAAGAGTAAACATGGTTATTGCAATTTACAATTGCAGTCTGTGTAAGTGAACTTTTTTTATTACTTATTTCCATGGCTATACAAACACAAATAGAAAAAAAATATCAGAACGCCCTGGAGCGTCTCCACTTATTTCCAACATCCAGGGCTTACATTGCGGCTTCTTCAGGACTTATGATATCAGCATTCCTGCTCTTTCCAGGCAACCCTGCCTGGGACTGGAGTCTTACACGGACACCCAACATCATCTTTATATACATAAATATCTTACTGTTGTCATCAGCTATATTTCTGGACAGGCATAAATACCTGCGAAGGATAACATATACATCACCTGCCAGACGCGCTGTAGTCCTTACAATCCTTCCACTCGCACTTTTTTCTCTTATAGGTTTATTGTATGTAAACACACCCCTTTACCTGCAGTCGATATTAAGGGAACATGGCCTTGCAGAGCCATTCACCCTGTTTCTCTACATGATGGCCGTCATAATAGGCACCGAACACTTTAAGGCCTTGAGAGAAAAGGGGCTCAGCTACAGGCCCTACAAGCTTCTCGCCATACTATATACTGTCCTGATGTTCGAAGAGTGTGACTGGCTGGGCCTTTTCGGGGCAATATTCGGAAGGATCAACGGTGCTTACCTCGGCTCCATACATGACATTGCAAACGTGATGTATAAAAACCAGCAGAATTCTGCCATAGGGATTTTTGTTGCATCAGCTGCCATTGTCCTTCTTATTATGCTCTGGAAAAAAAAATACCTTACAGCTGATTTCCTGAAACGGGAATTAGCAGCTCCCTCAACAATATTGATATACCTCTGGTTTATCATGAACGTAACAGCAGGCGTCTATGATATTAACGGCAACCTGCTTTATGAGTTCAGAAATAATGTCTGCGCTTTTCCGGAAGAGGCCCTCGAACTGGCAGGCGCACTTTTTTTATTTATAGCAAGCATCCTGAAGTACTGCAGAGATATCCGCCCAAAATCGGCTTAAAAGCCCCCATGAAAAACATTATCTTTTCTTTCTTTCACGGTAAAGACCGCATATTATCATCAGGGCCGTACCGGCCAGGCATATAAACGAAAAAATGTCTCCCCTTTCAGCATAAAAGCTTTTTTCAATTCCAGGAGAGATATTACCAGTCAATACATCTTCTTCAAAGATACCGCCCTTTTCTATTACCCTTCCATACGCATCAATAAAGCCTGATATACCTGTATTGGCAGACCTTACAACCGGCACCCTGTTCTCAACGGCCCTGAAAACTGCCATGGAAAAATGCTGATACGGGGCAGAGGACCTGCCGAACCATGCATCATTGGTGATAGTCACCAGAAGGTCAGCCCCGTTTTTAACAAACTGCCTGACAAGACCGGGAAATATTATTTCGTAACACACAAGGTTCCCGATATTCGCAAAAGGCGTTTTCATGACCACTGCCTCTTTGCCTGGAATAAAATCACCTATCGCTGAAGTCAGTTTATCAATAAAAGGGAATATCTGCCTCAGGGGAACATACTCTCCATACGGCACAAGGTGCATTTTATCATAAACCGACACAACCTCACCTTCAGGCGACAAAAGCAGAGCACTGTTCGATAGCCCGTTTTGCACAGTCTCATCCGCCTTTCTTACAACACTTCCAAAGAGAAGATGCGCTCCCATGCCTTTCTGAAACTCTTTGAGCTCTCCGGTCAGGGTATTGTTGCCGAAAACAAAAGGAAGCGCTGTCTCAGGCCAGACAACCAGTTCAGGACTGCTGCTGAGCGCATCGAGCGTAAGCCTTTTGTATGTTTCGATGACCTTTCTCTGAAATCTTGCGTCCCATTTTTTGTCCTGTTCTATATTGCCCTGTACAATACTGACCCTGACCGGACTGCTGTCATGAACCTCCGCCAGTTTTTTCATGCCGTACATCAAAGACATGGTCAAAAGCAGGGCAGAGATAAAAAGCCCGGCCATTGCTCTTTTTTTATCAACACCGTCAGCATTCCCTTTACAGCAAAAAAGATCAAAGAGTGTCCCGTTCAATGCCGCAACGAGAAAAGATACACCGTACACCCCTGTCATGTCAGATATCTGTATGACAGGCAGCAGGCTGTGCTGGGAATACCCGAGCAGTACCCATGGAAAACCTGTAAATACATATGTACGGGCAAATTCAAGAAAAGTCCATATTACAGGCACGGTAAGAGCTGCCGGCAGATACCTGTTCTTTTGAAGAAAACTGAACAAGGTACCAAATACACCGACATACAGCCCGAGGTAACAGCAGAGCAATAAAACCAGCAGCACACTCATATACCCAGGGACATTGCCGTAAAAATACATGGAGTTAAATACCCAGTATACTGTCCCGAGAAAAAATACTGTCCCGGCCAGCATCCCTGAAGAGAACGCCTGTATACCATTTTTACCCTCAAGAACTGAAAGCAGGGGAACAAGCGCAACCCACGCAAGCAGAGAAAGGTCAAACGGCGGAAAGGCAAGCGTCAGCAATATACCCGAAAGTACTGCCAGTGATGTATCTTTTTTATTAAGCATTTATTCGTTGAACGATATTTACAAACCCTATATATACTAATAAAATATAAGAAAAAATACGCGCTATCTTGACTTTGAAAAAAAATATGAGTTATGCTTTATATTCAAGTTGGGCAATTAGCTCAGTCGGTAGAGCAGAGGACTGAAAATCCTCGTGTCCGTGGTTCAATTCCGCGATTGCCCACCATTTTTTTCTGTCATCCATTATTTACTTTCTGATCCGAAACCTCAACCAGCATATCCCCTGTTACCTTGAAGGAATGCGGGTTTCGATTATTGTCTGTTATTATTAAAAGATCCCCGTTCCCCGGAAGTTCAATAGAATTCAATGATCTTACATTGGCCAGATCGGCCCTTGCAATAAGGCATACTGCGGCAAGGTCATATATACCGGCAACTATCCGCCCGCTATCATCCCACCCCTGCCTCTCATCTCTTGCAATTGCCAGCCGGTTAGCGGTGCGGTTCATATCGATCTTAATATTTCCCACATTGTAAGCTCCGCCCTCGAACCTGAAGCGTTCTACCGATTCCTTCTGCCCATTGCGGTAATTGATCAGACAGACATCATCCCAGCCGTACCTGAGGTCAGCCCTGTCATCATACTCTTCAAAACGCACAGCCGCAACAATACCGGCTGCTGAATGCAGACGGGCCAGTTTTATCTGCTCTGCGTAAAATTCCGAGTAAAGAAGTTTATATTCTCCGCTCAGACATCCGGAAACCACAGCGATTCCGGAATTTCCATTAACCCGGTAATTACCGTCATTCACTTCACAACCTAAAAGCACTGTTTCAGTGTCAATATCCAGCGCCTTCCATTCAGAGACCCCTCCCCCGCAGAACTTTTCACATTCTGAACGCCGGGACTCCAGTTCAGGCAATACGCTTAAAATTTTCGAGATCATCTTAATACTCCTCTTCCATGTAATTATTATATGAAAATGGTCAAAATAAAGTTCGAATATCATTATAAATTTAACCGTTAGAACTACTTGCATTAATGGAATTATAATTGTTAAAATTCAGTCGTTCACTATTTGTATATTTATTAATAGACACATATTAAACATCATTGATAAAGGAGTTACATCATGTCAATTAAGATCGGTATTAATGGATTTGGACGTATCGGACGTCTTGTTTTTCGTGTAGCAGCTGCAAACCCGAACATTGAAGTAGTCGGGATAAATGACCTGATCGATGTTGATTACATGGCTTATATGCTTAAGTATGATTCGACACAGGGCCGCTTCAACGGAACTGTATCTGTTGACGGCAGCAACCTGGTTGTTAACGGCAAGACCATCCGTATCACTGCCGAGAGAAACCCTGCAGACCTCAAATGGGGAGATGTAGGCGCAGAGGTTATCGTTGAGTCAACAGGCCTTTTCCTGTCCAAAGATAAAGCACAGGCGCATATTGATGCCGGTGCAAAAAAAGTCGTGCTTTCCGCACCCTCAAAGGACGATACGCCCATGTATGTAATGGGTGTTAACCACGAGACCTATACCCCTGACATTAAGATCGTTTCAAACGCAAGCTGCACCACCAACTGTCTCGCTCCGCTTGCAAAGGTTGTCCATGAAAACTTCGGCATTCTCGAAGGCTTAATGACAACAGTTCATGCAGCAACAGCTACACAGAAAACAGTTGACGCACCTTCTGCAAAAGACTGGAGAGGCGGACGCGGTGCAGGACAGAACATCATTCCTTCATCAACTGGCGCTGCAAAGGCTGTTGGCAAGGTCATACCTGAACTTAACGGCAAATTAACAGGTATGGCATTCAGAGTCCCAACCCCTGATGTATCTGTTGTTGACCTGACAGTAAACCTCGCAAAGTCTACATCCTATGATGCTATTATGGCTGCCCTGAAGAACGCGTCCGAGACATCATTAAAAGGCATTCTCGGCTACACGGAAGATCTCGTTGTTTCAACCGACTTTGTAGGTGAATCCTGCACTTCCGTTGTTGACGCAAAGGCCGGTATCGGACTTACTGACAAGTTCTTCAAGCTTGTATCATGGTATGACAATGAGTGGGGTTATTCCTGCAAGGTGATCGACCTTATTGAGCACATTGTAAAAGCAGATTAATTTTATTTATAACAAAAAGCCCCTCTGTTTCAGAGGGGCTTTTTTTATTTCTGCATATTTATATGATCTTCTCGGAATTATCTTTTATCAGGAGGGCTGCAGACAAACGGGGACACCTTTGCTTCACCAGCGACATGTTTTTTGGGAAGCAGCATGAATTCGTCCCTGCAGGCTTCCGGCCTGTATGATTCGAGGTCAAACACACCTATCTTCTTTTCAAGCATCCTTGCCAGGTGTGACATTGTAAAACTTACGACCCAGAAACCTATTCCCATGCTTATATAGGCATCATACATCCTGTCAGGCTGTCTCTGGCTTACAATGATACCGGCCTGAGTCAGCTCAATAATGCCGATGATATATGTAACAGATGTGTCCTTGAACAGAGAAACAAAAAAGCTGACAAATGAGGGCATCATCATCTTGAATGCCTGAGGCAGTATAATATGCCTCATTGCCTGGTACCTTGACAGTCCTGTTGTCAGCGCCGCCTCAAGCTGGCCCCTCGGCACCGCGATAATGCCGGCCCTGACTATCTCAGCCTGATAAGCCGCCGCGTACACGCAAAGAGAGACAACAGCGCTCCAGAAAATAGTGACATCTCCGCCCAGCATATACGGGAGAAAAAAATAGAACCAGAAGATTATCATTATAAGCGGGGTCGAGCGGATTATCTCCACAAAGACGATACAGGGATATTTTATGTATATCCTGCATGAAAGCCTGCTGTATCCAAGGATAGCTCCGAAAACAAAACTGATAGTTATCGCGAGGAAGGCCATTATCACGTTAAGCATAAGGCCGCCCATCTCACCCTTCGGATAAGGCCCTACCAGATAGAAACTGATATTGGAAAACTGTTCAAATAGTTCCATAGTTTTTTCAGGCCCTTGACTGGGTTATACTTGACGCGTCGATTCTGAGTAATTTTTCCAGTAAAATAATGATAGAGACCATGACCCCGGCAAGAAGAATATAAAAACCCGTTGCAATGGCGGTCGCTTCAATCCCACGGAACGTCAGCGACTCGATCTGCTGTGTAGCCCAGGTAAGTTCCGGAGCTGTTATCGCCATGCATAACGATGTGTTCTTGAAATTATGTACCATCCTTGTGCCGAGAGGAGGAAGCGCCGCGCGGTACATCTGGGGAAGAATAACATAGATCCATTGCTGTACACGCCCGAGCCCGCTTGACATGGCAGCCTCACGCTGTCCATGCGGGATGGTGATCCTTCCGCTTCTTAAAATATCAGATACATAAGAAGAGTTATCCACTGTTAGGCCGATTATCCCGGCAACCACCGGGTAATGCACATAATGGTTCAGGCTGTAGCCCCAGTCAGAAGGCAGTATCTCAGGAAAAACAAAATAGAAAAAGAGCACCCAGAAAAGTCCCGGGATATTCCGGCATATCTCAACATATATCGTACCCAGTACGCGCAGGGTCTTTATCCTCGACACCCTCATAACCGCAAGAATGGTACCGAGCACCAAAGAAGTAAAGGTAGTTGTAACAAGAAGCAGGAGGGTAAGCTTGATACCGGTAAGCATCATTGACAGGTAGGGTTCCTGAAAAGGAATACTCCAGTCAAATTCATAGGCTAGATCGAAAATTTTATTCCTCCTCCTGCCCGCCGAAAACAGGAATATGAAAAACACTGCTCATAAAGTCTTTTGTCCTCGGGTGCTGAGGGTTCACAAATATGTCCGGCGGAACACCGATCTCAAGTATCTCCCCGTTGTCCATAAAAACCACCTTGTCAGCAACCTTCTGAGCAAAACCTATCTCATGAGTGACAACGACCATTGTCATGCCTTCCCTTGCAAGAGAGACCATTACATCAAGCACCTCATTTATAAGTTCAGGGTCAAGTGCTGACGTAGGCTCATCAAACAGCATGATCTTGGGTTCCATTGCAAGGCTCCTGGCAATAGCAACTCTCTGCTGTTCACCGCCTGAAAGCTGTACCGGGAATGCATCACGTCTGTGCGAAAGACCGACCTTTTCCAGAAGTTTCTCCGCCCTGTCACCGGCCTTTTGTTTTGAAAGCCCTCTGACCTTGCGCGGGGCAAGGGTTATGTTTTTGACAGCGTTCATATGGGGATACAGATTGAAGTGCTGAAAGACCATGCCTATCTCCGCCCTTAATGATGTCAGGTCTGTTTTAGGGTCAGACAAATACATACCGTCAACGATTATCTCTCCGTCATCGATCGGCTCTAGCTTATTGATAGTCCGCAGCAAAGTGCTCTTGCCGGCGCCGCTCGGCCCGCATATCACTATTACCTCGCCTTTGGAGATCTCGAGATTAATGTTCTTCAGTATATGGCTGTTACCAAACCACTTATTGGCTGCAATAAATTTAATCATATTCAGTCCGGTTTTAATTTAAATGATTTGAACTGTCGGGTAATAGTTATTATTTCAAAAATACAGGCTTTTTGTCAATTACGCCTGAAGTTGCAACGCATTATAATTCAATAATTTCAGGGGTTTTTGACGCCAGATCAAAGACCATGACCGTGGCCCTTTCACCAAAACCATGCACGGTTCCGGGGTTCAGGACCAGCGTGCCGCCCCGCATCTCATTCCTGCATTTATGAGTATGTCCGTAGACAAAAACATCATACTTCCCGCATGTTATCAGGGCATTGTTAATTCCGGGCTCAGTCCCGTGATAACAGGCAAACTTAATCCCATCCTCTTCAAACTCATGAAAATCCCCCTTCAGTTCCCCTTTTATATAGTTAAATGTGTTTACGAGCCTGAATTTGTCTCCGTCATTATTCCCGAATATCCCTATTATTTTCATCCCGTTGAATAGACGTACAGAATTAGGGTTCACAAAATCTCCGAGATGAAGAACATATTCCACATTATTATCTTTGAATATGTCCATACTTTTTTTAATATGCTCAGCATGATCATGCGAATCCGACATTATTCCTATTTTCATATTATTCTCTGTCTCCTTAAAACATATTAAAGGCAGCTGCCAGCTATATACGCCTCAATCTGTAGATAAAAAACTCTTCTGTTACTGTTTTTTCATGCGCTGTCAGCTCGCACTGCCAGCCGGATATTTCCGCTATATGCATAACGTCTTCATGTCCTGCAATTGATGAATAAAGCATCTGAACATATCCATCCGGCTTAAGATATTCTCCGGCCTTCTGCAAAAACCTTTTAAGCAGTATCTTGCCCGGATCGAACAGGGCATGTTCAAACCCGGTTTCCGGCCTGCCCTCCAGATACGGAGGCGTAAAGAGTATAACATTAAACCGGACACCCAACCCCAACGGGGCAAAAAGGTCTCCACCCAGAACAGAAACAATATCTGCAACCCCGTTTGAAATAACATTTTTTTTGGCAAAGCTCACTGCTTCAGGATTAATGTCAACAGCAACGACACTTGATGCATTCTGCGCCGCTGTAATGGCCTGTATCCCTGAACCTGTCCCCATATCCAGGACAGCATCATCCGGCATTACCCTTATATGCTCCGCCATAAATTTACTTGTATAAAAATATTTCGGATTGAACACATCCCTGGAAACTTCATAGGTTCGGCCATGAATATCAACTGTACGTGATCCATACCGCTGTATTCTTGTAATGATCCAGACAGATAATAATTGTTTAATTTTCAGCAAGATAGACATTTTTCACCATTCAAAATATAACCGTGGACAATCCATTCATGCGCACATTTTCGTGCCTGTATCTTTTAACTACGGCCATAACAAGCAGAAATCATCTTATAATGTTATAATACACTTCGTTAATTTGTTGTAAAACATAAAAATCTTTAATATCAAGCTCTTAGCAATAAAGCGGAAAGACTGCATGT
Source organism: uncultured bacterium (assembly GCA_965603765.1). Lineage (GTDB taxonomy): Bacteria > Nitrospirota > Thermodesulfovibrionia > UBA6902 > UBA6902 > CBFDEG01. The sequence continues at coordinate 38,369 of CBFDEG010000007.1, forward strand.
CTCACAGACAAAACTATATTAATAAAATGGAAGCAAAAAAACAGCTGCGGCAGGATGCCGGGCTTCTCTCTGAAAAATTTCCAACTGTACTGGGAATAGTAATACATATGACTTACTATCACAAGGCTGAAAACCCGATCCTTATGCAGCGCACCGTAAATATATTTCCTGCCAGCCACGCATATTTCCATATGGAATGTATGATAAAGACCTGCGAAGGCGGCGGCTTTGACCTTACATCGGTAATATCCAAACAAATAAAACAGAAAAAAACATCAGTAAAAGGCAAGATGTCCTGTAAAAGCGAGAACAAAGAACTGCCCTCTGACCATGGAAACATAGATTACGAAATAAAAATAAAATACAGCAGAAAGCAACTGAAAAAGTAATTTAATTCCTCTATTTTTTAATTGTCACAACATACCTGCCCGGCCCGATCAGGAATAACCCTACATATACGATCAACAGATCAAGCGCATGTGACGCACCGCCCCATCCTGAAGCAGCGGAATACATCGGCAGAGAAAGATGCTTTAGTACGGCAACAAGCATCGTAAAGGCCAGCATCAAAGCAGCAGGTCTGAAAAAGACACCGAGCATTATCATAACAGCGCATACCGATTCTGCAAAGGCCGCCATAAACCCCCATGCCACAGGGAGAAAGTCCACCCCGAGCACTTCCATATTGCCGCCAAGTTTATACCATGCTGCTGTACCGCCTGATATCTTGCCGTACCCGTGAAGCATGAGCATACTCGCCCCTATCCCGAGTCTTAAAACAACCAGCCCGATGTCCAAGGCACCGTCAAGCTTTTTGAATATATTCATTCACCCTCCGTCATTTTTCAACAGCACAGAAATAACATATCATTTTTCAATTTTTCTCTCATATGTTAAAAGCTTATCTTCTAATATACGTAACTCTTCCTTCAGCTCCTGCATCTTTACTTCTCTGCCGATCGACATATCGTAAAACTCCTCAAGTTCTTTTACTCTCTGCCTGATCTCCTCCTGGGCCCCGAGACGCTCAGACATTTCTCTCTCCAGATGTTGATGCGCGGCGATCAGCTTTTCATGCGCACTTGATAAATTACCGGTCATTTCATTAAAGGCGTTGGCCAGCTCACCTATTTCATCCTTTGATGACACAGGGAGCTTAATATCAAGTCTGCCATTGCTGATCTCGATCGCGGTATCTCTGAACCTAATCAATGGTCTCGATAAAAGCCTGGATATAAGGTAGCTCAGCAAAAAGGCGATAATTAATATAGCGACTCCGGAGTTGATAAGCAGCTTATTTGCATTTATGCTCTCCTGCTTTGTCGTCTTTAACTTTTGAAAACTTTTGGCAAATTTATCTTCAATGTACGGGTTCACAGATGAAATAAAGTCATCAAGCACCCCTTCTATCCTATGTTTTAAATTATAAATATCCTCTTCACTGCCGCCCTTTTGTATCTGAAGGATATACTCTGTTATATACCTGCTGAAACTCTGTATGGATGCATCTATGCGGCTGTATAAAGCAGTATCCTCAGGCTGGTACAGCTGGTAGGTGGTCTTATATACGCTCAGCGTTGAAAGCGCCTTTTCTATTTCATTTTTATCCCGGACTTCCTTTTTCTCCGCAAACCTGGAAGCCAGGACAACAACATGATAAAGCTCGGATGTCATTCTTGCCAGCGCAATATTGCCCGGCAGTATTTCACCCCCTACTTCCTGAAAACTGTTTATGGTTTTCTTCTGCACGGCCATTCCGGTAAAGTAACTTATTACCAGGGTCAAAATGGATACAGTCACAAAACCGGCAAGCAATTTCTGATTGATCTTCATTTATCTTTCACCAAACCCGTGTTTCTTAAATATCTCGCGGCCTTCCCCTGCCACAAAGTCTGCAAATAAAATAGCGTGTCTTCTGTCAGTATTTGTCTCAAGCACAGCAACGTGTATATCTTTTATCCTGTTCATGGAAGAAGGTATCTCGATGATCTCAAGCCCCCGCGCCTCAGGCCAGGTCAGCATATCCGCCCAGACAAGAGAAGCATCGACCTCTTTTCTTATAACCAGATCCAACAGTTCATTGACCGTTGTACCGGTTATCACGATGTTCTTTGCAAACCCCGCATTATTATCAGGATCAGATACCATATCATACGCCACTTTGCCGATAGCGCACATATCTTTATTCCCGACAGCAAGCTTTATCCCCGGTGCCAGCAGATCATTGAACGTACTGATCTTTCCGGGATTATCAGCGCGGACCGCAAAGACCGGCACATGCCTGGCAACATACTTATCATACGCAATAATATCCCCTGCCTTTTTAATATAAGATAAAGAGCCGGGGATAAAAACATCACCCTTTTTCGTCCTGTTAATTGTGGACAAAAGCGTATCGCTGCCCGCGTAGATAATAGATATCTCAAGATTATGCTTATGCTGAAAAGCGGTCTTTATCTCTTCAACTGCATGTTTAAGGCCCTTACCCGAATAAACTATCAACGGGCCGTGGGGTTTCACACAGCCTGCCGTAAATACAGCACAAAAACCTGCAGCCAACAGCAGGAAGACTATTTTTTTCAGCTTCATGATTGTCTCCTGTCAGGAAAATGTCCGGTCAAATCATTATCCGGAATTTTACACCATTCCTTCTAACGTTTTATATTAACAATCATTTCTGTTTTTTGGAAGTGCAATGAACTGATATACAAAAAGGAAAGAGCATGCCATCTGCCTACGGTATCGGGATAGACCGTTTCTCCGCTTCTTCGCAGAGCAGCCTGAAGGAGTCAGGGTCAAAAAAGACATCCCCCTCCGCAAGCAGGGAACGTATATCATCATCGCTGTAGTCAGCGTATATCTCTCTAAAGCCGTTCAGGTATTCTTCGTTCATGGGGTTATTTTACTATTTTTTATATTTTATGATTAGCATTATGAGAATATATGCAAGTTTATTTTACCTGAAAACTCTATTTCTAATAAGTCTACTATCCTGGAAAACTTACAACATCACATTATTCCTATGAACTTTTCAATCCTGCTGCGGTCTCCCCATAACTGATTAATCGGTATGCTCTTTCCTCCAAATGTAAACATCGGATTCCCTACAACTTCCTGATCTGCGTTTTTCGGAGACGCAACAACTGCAATTAACAGTCCATAAACTACGTCAATTGGTAAAACGAGTTCGCCGTCAAATCCTGTCTGAATCAATGAGTGCTTCGTAAACTGTAAGTTGTCGGGAAGCTTTGCCTCGTGAACCGCTGTACACCGTACGACATCATACAGCATTTCCGGCATGGTCCTAACACCTATACCGGAATTTCTTGAGTCAAGCCGTCGATACCTAAAATTCATAGATCGGGAGATACCAAATGACACCCAGCCAATCTTACTGATAATAGGGAGGTTATGTTCCAAAAACTTGCGACACGCTGCTTTATCACCATCCGTCAGATATTCGAGCCGTGCCGTTGCTGAAAGCGCAACACTCGCTGAAATAATTGCATCTTCAAAATGCTCCTCCGAAAGTTTTTTCATCGCGTCAGTCACTTGACTTCCCACGCTCATAGTATCACTCCGTTTTCACAATCTGCGATATTCATAGTCGCCCTAACGTCATTATGCCTGGCAAGAGGCTGTAACGTATTAACGACAAAAAAAATTTAAAAATATAAACAATCAATAGCGAAACGAGTACCGCTATCTCTCGTTCAATATCATCAAATGGTTAGAT
>CBFDEG010000008.1:0-37456 GCA_965603765.1 uncultured bacterium
GCCTCTATTTTCTCAAAAAGATATTCGGTCCTGTTCAGTACCTCTTTTTCGATATTTTCCATCCCTGCCTCAAGAAAGAGCGAAAGGCTGGCATTCAACGCATGAATACCGGTTGTGTTCTGTGTGCCGCACTCAAACCGTCTGGCGCTTTCCGCGGCCTTCCAGTCCTTACGGTCAAAATCACCCGCATGTTCGACCATATGCCAGCCGAACTGTTTCAGGTCCAAGCGGTCCCTTGCCTCCGGGGTTGTGTAGAACAGGGCAAGCCCTTCAGGCCCGAGCAGCCATTTATGACCGTCCGCCATGACAAAGTCAGCCTGTATCTCCTGAACATCAAACCTGACCGCGCCCAGGCTCTGGATCGCGTCAACACAAAAGAGGATGCCGCGCTTCCTGCAGAATTCACCTATCCGGACAAGGTCCATCTTCAGCCCTGTTGAATACTGCACAGAACTGATGGTTATAAGCCGGGTATGTTCATCAACCAGAGAGAGCAGGGCGGCCTCCGGGCTGTCAGAGCTTTGAAGGTCAGCCTCACGGAATTCAACACCTTTATCAGAAAGAGATTTCCACACGATACGGTTTGAAGGGAACTCCTGATCACTGCTTATAACATTGTCGCCATGTTTCAGGTCCAGACCATAGGCAACAACTGACAGTGCTTCAGAGGTATTTTTGAGCAGCCCGATATCATCCTTTGACTGGGCATTTAAAAGCTCTTTTGCCTGTATACGGAGCCTTGTTTCGGTCTGAAGCCATTTGAGGTAATCATGGGAGCCCTGCACCATATTTTCATCAGCAAACCGTCTGACAGCGTCAGCAGTGCGTGCAGGCCATGGGGAGACTCCGGCATGGTTCAGGTAGATCAGACTGTCTTTTAGTTTAAACTCATTTTGGAGTATATGTATATCTGTAAAGGGCATGGGATATTTTATATAAAATACCTGATTTTTGTTTTACATATTTTCAAACAGTTACAGTGTCACTGCTAATTATATAGTTTAGATATTTCAACAGAGTACACAAATTTTCGGGTGATTTTTTGAGTTATCAGAATTCAGCCGGATATCAAATTCAGGTATCTAATATATTCAAAGGGTTATTGACAGGATGATTACCGAGGTATATAATTAGACTTAGTACATATTTTAATAGAGTATAATTATAACTATGGTTTAAATATGCAAGGAGGTTAAATATAAATGGAGCCTATTTTAAGCAGGAGAGATCGAAAAAAGCATGAGACCAAGCAAAAGATAGTCAAGGTAGCCATGTATCTTTTCCGCACCCAGGGCTATGAAAAGACAACCATGGAGCAGATAGCAGAGGAGGTTGATGTATCAAAAGGCACCCTGTATAACTACTTCCCTGTTAAAGAATCGATAATCAGTTCTTCATGGCAGGACGGGATCAAGGAGATAAAGCTTCAGATACTGGAACTCATTCAGCTGCTTCCTGACACGAAATCCCGACTGATAAAAACCTTCAATAAGGCAGCTACTGAGATGTTCAGGTCAAAGCAGGACATATACAGGATATATCTGAATTACTGGCTCACCAGCCTGAACAATCCTGCCCTTGATGAAAAGCTTAAAAGCGGGCTTGAGGACATTTTTATCATAATAATCAAACTGGGTATTCAGTCAGGCGACATCAGGAAGGACTTACATATTGAACTTATGGCAAGACAGCTTGAGCTTATGTTTCTTAATGCCTGTATCAGTTGGCTGGCAGATCCGAAAGCCTTTCCGCTCGAACAGAGCCTGACCAATACAGCATCCATGTTCACGGATGGGGCAGGGCCTGTACGCAGAAGGGCAAAGAGTAATCCTGATAAAGGCGAGGATAAAGGCCCTTCACAGGGAACCCTTCTTTAATTGTCAGAAGGTTTTTTAGCGGAAAACTTCTTTCTCATGCTGAATATCCCGACGAGCCCGGTTCCAAGCAGAATGATCGTTCCGGGTTCAGGAATAGGTTCATACGGCGGCCAGTTGGATTGCCCTGTACCCTTGAATGAATTTGCAACGATGTTGCCGTTAATGACTCCTGAATTAAATGTAATATTTGTCTTTGGAGCAAGAATATTTCCAATTACGCCGATTTTATTAATATCCAGAAATTCAGAATTTAAAAAATTATAGACTACATCTCTTTCCTTTCCGTCAACTCCTGATATGCCGAAATTTCTAAAGGTAGTCGCACCTAATATATTAACTATTGCCTTATCATTATCTCCAATTATAAATTTAAGTCCGCATGAACTATCCAGGTCTGCTCCGTTAACATTGAAAATATTCACATCATCATTCCCTTCAAGAATTATCTTCCCCCATGACTCGACTGTTGTAATACCGGTTGCATTCATTGATGATAAATGAGCTGAGAGATCATCCAGATATGCAAACGCATCATCAAAGTCTACAGGATTTTTAGCAAGTGGATCGATAATTAAACTGGTAACATTATGGTTAGGGTCAAGAGGCCCAGCATGATCCAGATAAATATTGCCTTCAGCGAAAATCCCTCCATTTGAAACACTGCCGCTTATAAAATTAATATTCCCGCCGCTTACCATGTTGTATGTAGATTCCGGAGCTTTCTTCCCAACTGAATATTTTTTGATATTTATATCGCCGCCTGCTGCAAGTCGCCCCTCTACATCAGAGTCATGAGTGTCATATATACCATTTTCATAATTGCCGTAGTTGCCGCGAACGAAAACATTATAATCATTAGCAGCTTTGAAATCAGTAGGAATGAAATTATTAGGGTCAAAGGAAGATGCCTCGGTAATAGAACCGAACATCATAATTACAGCGATAGCAGATAAAAATAATATTGTTTTTTTCATTTATTGTTCCTCCTGCTGGATAAAGATCAATGAATTATTGATCAAGTGTAATTCTATTTTACATATTATGCATTAATTAAATCAAGATAATTTTATAGATAACTTGTGAAGGGTTACAAACAAAGGTGTTCTGGGATGTAAACAATGTTAACGATTACTGCTGTGCTTTATATTTGAAAGAATATTCAATACGATGTCAAGATTTTCCCGGTCATCGTTCTCTGACTTTTTGGGGGTCTCAAGGATTATTGGTACGCCTGAAATTCTTTTATCTGAAAAGAGATTTATAAATCCGTCTATGCCTATAAAACCCTTTCCAATATGCTCATGCCTGTCAACTCCTGAGCTAAGGGGTTTTTTTGAGTCATTAAGGTGTATCAGTTTCAGCTTGTCTATTCCCGTATGTTCGGCTATCTCATCTATAAGTTCTTTTGCTCCGTATTGTGACCTGAGATCATATCCGGCTGAAAAGGCATGGCAGGTATCAATGCATATTCCCGCAATGTTCTCAGTGTGGCACCTGTCCATAATTTCAGCCAGGGTCTGGACCGATGAAGTTATATCTCCTTTTTCACCGGCAGTATTCTCAAGTATCAAGGACGCATTGAACTGCCTGTCTCCGACTGATTTGATAAGTGACTCAACCGCCCGGGTCCTTGCCTTTCTGTCATCCTCACCGCTTGCGCTTCCTGTATGAAGGACCACATGGTCTGCTCCGATCCTGTCCGCATTCTCAAGTTCAAAAGAGAGCAGCTGTATTGACTTCTCAAGCACCCCATCTGATTTTGACGCAAGGTTTATAAGATAAGATGCATGGACAAATACGGGGTTTATGTCATGTTCTATTCGCAGTTCCTTAAACCGTGAGGCCTCTTCGTCCGTCACATGGCCCTGACGCCACTGTCTCGGATTATGTGAAAATATCTGCATTGTGGAGCAGTTCAGCTCTGCGGCACGCTCAATAGATTTCGATACTCCTCCGGCTATCGATGTATGGACACCGAGCCTTCTGCTTTGTTCTTTTGATGTTTTTTGACTGACCATACAGAAATTATATAAGCAGCTCATGAAAAAATCCACAAGAACTATATACTATATTTTGCACTTTTAATTATTATCTATTAAACTTAATCTCTGTAGAGAGGAAATGCATATGTCAAAAATATTAACTGATTTAACTAAAAAGCTATGTCTTGTATTAATTTTACTTTGTACTGTAATGTACAGCAGCACCTGCATTGCGGACGATGATTTTACAAAGTGGCTTGATGAATTACGCACCGAGGCATTGTCCAAAGGGATATCCAGTAATACGTTAGACATAGCACTTGCAGACCTCAAACCCCTTAAACGTGTAGTAGAACTTGACCGGAACCAGCCTGAGTTCAAGAAGTCCTTCCAGCAATATCTAAACATGACGATTAACAGGTTACGGATAATGAAAGGCCGAATGCTTATCCGCCAGCATAGGGATCTTCTTGAAAAGGTTAATGGTAAGTATGGTGTGCAGCCGCAGTTCCTTGTGGCCATATGGGGGCTTGAGTCTAATTTCGGTAAGAACACCGGTGGTTTTTCAGTTGTTCAATCAGTTGCCACCCTTGCATATGATGCAAGGCGCAGCAGTTTTTTCCGTAAACAGCTGCTTTATACCCTGCAGATCCTTGATGAGGGTCATATTCAATTTGATGATATGAAGGGGTCCTGGGCAGGAGCTATGGGTCAACTTCAATTCATGCCGTCTTCGTTCATAAGCTATGCCGTTGATGAAGACATGGACGGAAGAAAAGACATATGGAAAAGCCTTCCTGATATATTCGCCTCCGCAGCCAACTTTCTGTCATCATACGGATGGGACAACAAATATACCTGGGGCAGGGAAGTGCTTGTACCCAGAAATCTGAAAAAGGAGCTTTACGGCCTGGACACACAAAAGACACTGGGAGAATGGCAGGAATCTGGCATACGCAGTATAAACGGCAGTGACCTGCCGAATGCTGACATTACTGCATCGCTCATTCAACCTAAAGGGAAAAACAACCCTTCTTTTCTTGTTTATAAAAATTACAGGGCCATTTTAAAATGGAACAGATCACACCTCTACGCGCTTGCAGTATGCCATCTCGCTGACGAACTTGCCGTTGCAAGAGCTCAATAAATATTTTATTACAGTTAACGCTCCGGTACATTCGCAAATCGCAACATTTCTTGATATAATCATTCAAACTGCATATTTTTCATTACTTTAGGGGAAATTTTGTAATGACACTGAACTTAATAAAACATTTATTAATAATTTTTCTGTTTTCTTTGCTCTCGCTGACCGGGTGCAGCAATCAAAATAGTGAACCTCTTGAAGAAGATAAATCGACATTAAGGCTTTTTGCCACCTTTTCCGCTACCGACTCGGGACTTCTTGACGTCCTTATCCCTGTTTTTGAACATAAATACAATATTAATGTAATTGTTGAATCAAAAGCGAGCGGAGAGGTTCTACAGGTTGCTCGAGGGGGAGTTGCAGATGTTGTCATGGTACATGCCCGGGATGAAGAGAATAAATTTATTATGGAAGGTTACGGGATCAACCGCCGTAAAGTTATGTTCAACGATTTCGTACTGTTAGGCCCTCCTGATGATCCTGCAAAGATTGGCGGACATAAAAACATTCTTTCTGCTTTCAAGGCTATTTCAGATCAGAAAGCCCGTTTCTTTTCCAGAGGAGACAACTCCGGTAACCATATAAGGGAAATTGAACTCTGGAAGCTTACCGACATTAAACACGATGGTCGGTGGTATAAAAAATCAAAAAAAGGAATGAAAGATACACTCATATCTGCTTCAAAGCAAAAAGCTTATGTCTTATCTGACCGAAGCACATATTTATTTAACCAGAAAGCACTTGACCTCTCAATTATTATAGAAGGTGACAAGCTCCTTTTTAATCCCTACGGTATAATTGCCATAAATCCGGCTAAAGTTCCCGGTGTCAACTTTAGTGCTGCAATGCAGTTTATTGACTATATCACTTCAGCCGAAGGTCAGGAGATAATTTATGGATATGGACGACTTAGATTCGGCAAATCACTTTTCACTCCGTTTGGTATAAAAGAATAGCGAAGCATGAAATTTAAAAAACTACAGAATAAGATACTGTATCGTTTTTTACCCGTTGCAGTGATTCCTTTGATCATCGCTGCAATAGCTACCACTATTATTACCACAAAACAACTTAACAATAACTTTAATGACAGACTCAATGACAGCCTGCGTGGAGTTGGTATTGAAATAGAACACTTGACTACAACCATTCTTGACGGCGCTCATGCAATTGCGACAGAAAATGATCTTAAAAATGCCATTCTTATTAAAGACAGACAGGTACTGCTAAGTACATTATTCAAATCAATGGATCTTCTTGGCATTGATACTTCAAAGATCATTGCTCCGGATAGCTCGATAATGGTAACAGGACATGAGCCTGCATATTATGGGTATAAAGAAACACGAAAGGATGTCATATCTCAGACTTTTAAAGGAAATGTAATATCAGGGCTGGCAAGGACCGAGCAGGGCATAAGCACAGAAGTTTTTATGCCGATACGTTCCGATGAAAAGATAATCGCTGTACTGGAGTTAGCACAAAGTATCGACTATGATTTCCTGGTCAGATTAAAAGTAAAGTTCGGACTTGATGCCATAATTTATGACGGTGACCGCTTACAGTCAACTACCTTTACCAACCCCTCAATAATATCCAGTGATGATCTCAGAACAATGAAGAATAATATTCTAACTAAAAAAGAGCAGATAATAAGAGAAATATCTTTTGCAGATGAACAGTACAGAATTATAGGCATGCCGATCCTTTCAGAAAAAAAGATCATAGGGACTCTGTTTCTGGCCTTATCAACAGAATCGAAATATCAGGCCGAAATTTTTATAATGATAACTTTTGGACTGATCACTTTTGTTTTGACCTTAATTACTATCTTGGTGAGCTACGTCACATCTTCAAATATTGTGCATCCGATCCATGAACTATCCAAAGCAACCAAACTTTTCGCAACGGGTGATCTTTCCAGAAAAGTAAATATATATACTGAAGATGAGATCGGACAACTGGCCTATGACTTTAATTCGATGGCTGAAGAACTTACTAAATCACAGACACAGCTGATCCAATCGGAAAAATTATCAGCAATGGGACAAATGGCCGGAGGACTTGCACATGAGTTAAATTCTCCATTGGCAGGATTGTTGCCAATGCTTGAAAAATATAAAAATGAAGCTGAAAAAGATAGTAGAACATATACCGAGCTGTCACTAATGCATAAAGCCTGCGAGTATATGGCTAAGATAGTCAGAGACTTCGGGGTTTTTTCAAGAGAATCAAAAGGAGAATTTAGCGAACTTGACCTGAATACAGTAATTGAAGATACACTAAGTTTCAGTAAAAGCAGATCTAAACAAAAGAACATTCAAATAATCAAGGAGTATAAAGACAACATTTGCAAGGTTATGGGTGAAAAAACTTCGCTTCAACAGGTTATTCTCAATATAATGGGAAATGCGGTCGATGCTATGACTGAAGGCGGAATCTTCACTATCAAAACAGGTAGATTAGATGACAATAAAGTATATATTGAGTTCATTGACAATGGATCAGGTATTAACAGAGAGAATCTGGGAAAAATATTTGATCCATTCTACACAACAAAAAGACCAGGTAAAGGTACGGGCCTTGGCCTTTCAATATCTTTCGGCATCATAGAAAAGCACGGCGGCGAAATAACAGTTGAAAGTGAGCCTGGAAAGGGGACAAAGTTCACTGTCTTATTGCCTGCCTTGAATGCCTGAAAGGCAGGCACCGTTGAAATATCACATTTCAATTTTCATTTAACAACTTCTCGACATTATCCTCAAAATACATTTTTTCAACATATCCATCATATTTCAGATCTGATAGTTCTTTGCTGAATGTGTCCGCTGAATACGCAGTGAGAAAATAAACTTTTATTCCGGGGTACTTCTCTTTTATTGATTTGCACGCAGCGATGCCTGCCGTTCTATGCTCCATGTTTATATCCATAAAAACTACATCCGGCATCAGTTTATATGTTTTCTCTATTGCTTCCTTTCCTGAATGCGCAATATCAATAATTTCATGGCCGAATCCTTCTATTATGCTTTTAAATAACAATGCTATAAGTGGTTCGTCATCTACAAGAAGAATTTTCTTCATCGGCTGCTCCTCCTGAAATTTTATAGTAGCTAAAAAACGATCCTGAATTCTGAACCGTTACTTCTTTTGTATGTTATATTCCCTTTCAATTGTTGAGTTAGCAAAGTGACTAACTGCAATCCCAGGGTTTTGCTCTCGCCTGACAGACGCTCCTCCAGCATACCAACTCCATCATCACTTATCAGCAGTTCATGGACGTCATTCTTTTTCTTTAAAGAAATAAAAATTTGACCGGACTTTCTGTTAACAAACGCATGCTGGTAAGCATTCATAAGCAATTCATTAAGTATAAGTCCGCATGGTATGCCTTCATTAATAGTTAATGTGACAGGTTCAAGATCCAATGATACATCTATCTTCTTTTCTGCTGATTTAAAAAGTCTTTGTATCTCGGTAACCATCGACTCAATATATTCGGAAAAGTCGAGCTCAGACAAACTCTTTGTTTGATAAAGCATTTCATGAACTTTCCCCATCGTACGTATTCTCTGCTTTGTAACACCTAACGCCAAGTTGATCTCTTCATTCCCGCTTAATTCCGATTGTTGGAGTTCTACAATAGAATACAGAGTAAGCAGATTGTTTTTCACCCTGTGGTGCACTTCCCTTAGCAGCAATTCTTTTTCATACAGGGTTTCCCGTAAAATATCTTCTCCTTTTTTTCTTTCTGTTATGTCATGAGCAATTCCTTCAACCGCAATGACATTTCCGGGATCATCAAAGACAGGCATCTCACTGATCTCCAGCAGCCGTATATTTCCGTCCTTATGGTAAATTTCTAATTCATAGGGAGGTTGAACCTCGCCTTTCATGCTTAGTTCGGTGTGCTTTTCAACTTTTTTATTTATGGGATTCGGAGTTAAAAATTCAGTATAGTGTTTAAAGAATTCACTTTGAGAATATCCAAGCACATCAGTTATTGACGGGCTGACATAGGTAAAAACACCATCTGTTCCGTGTGAGTAGAAATAATATTCTTCGCGAAGGTTCTCAACGAGCCGCCGGTATTTCTGCTCGCCCTTTCTTAATTCCTCACGTCTCTCATCCAGCTCCCTGATCTTTTTCTCCAGTTCTTTTGTGCGTTCATCAACCAGCTGTTCAAGATTATCATGTGACTCCTGCAGAGACATTCTCTGCCTGTACATTTCAAGGTGTATGCTGACCTTACCCCTTAGGATACTCGGTTCAAAAGGTTTGATGATGAAATCTACTGCGCCTGTTTCTATCCCCTTTATCAGGTAATAGTTGTCAGAGTAGATGGCGGAGATTAATATAACAGGCAGATGTTCTGTTCTCTTGTTATGACGCATTAATCTTAATGTCTCAAAGCCGTCCATGTCAGGCATCTGAACATCTAATAGCACCAGGGCAAAATCATGTTCAAGCGTTTTCTCAAGAGCTTCTTTACCTGATAATGCTCTCACAAGAGTTGCTTCATAACCGGAAAAAACCCTTTCCAGTGCAATCAGGTTCTCTACCTTGTCATCAACTATTAAAATTTTGGGTTTTCGATTCATACTCACCCTTAGCTCCTATGCATCCATACCCGCATAAGCGACAAAAGCCTGTTAATGTCAACGGGTTTAAATATATAATCATTTGCTCCTGCAGCTATGCACTTTCCGCGGTCCTCTTTCATTGCCTTTGCTGTTATTGCAATAATTGGCAGATTTTGGAAACGATCCTGACCTCTTATGCGTTTCATTGCTTCATAACCGTCCATAACAGGCATCATGATGTCCATAAGTACAAGGTCTATATTGACTTCCTCTTCAAGAATTTCCAGCGCCTTATTGCCGTCAGCAGCCTTTAGTACTGTTACGCCCTTGTCCTGCAATACCTTGGATATGGCAAAGACACTTCGCATGTCATCATCAGCCAGAAGGATTTTTTTACCTTGAAGGTAGGGATCTTCAGTATAGAGGCTTGCTATCATTTTCCTCTTACGGTCAGGGAGGTCGTCTACTACCCTGTGGAGGAAGAGGGCGGTTTCATCTAAAAGTCTCTCATCAGACTTTTCGCCCTTTACTATTACTGCAGATGTATATTCCTGCAGCTTATACTCTTCTTCATGAGTAAGCTGTTTTCCCGTATAAACGACTACAGGGGGAATAATAACTCCCTCTAAACTCAGCTGTTTCAGCACTTGAAATCCCGAAATATCAGGAAGCTTGAGCTCAAGGATAATACAGTCATATTTGTTCTTCCTGACCTCATCAAGTGCTTCTTTACCCGTGCCGACCGCTACTGTCTTTATGTCTCCATTACCGATCAGTTTCGCCACATGATCACGTGCCACATTGTTATCTTCAACGATAAGAAGGTTTTTGATCGATCTTTCGATAAGGTCTTCGATCTTTGTGAAGACCCCCTTCAGCTGGTCCCGGTCTACGGGTTTTGTAAGGAATCCTATTGCACCCTTTTTGCCTGCTTCAGCAGATGCCTCTTCGATAGAAATGATGTGGACAGGGATATGGCGGGTCATGGGGTTGCTCTTGACAACCTCCAGGACGTCCCAACCCTGTATTCCTGGAAGCTTGATATCAAGTATTATCGCGTCAGGTCCGAACTCATCAAGCAGTCTGAGACCTGTCTCACCGTCTCCGGCATGTAAGCACTTAAACCCCCTGTCCTTACTTATTCTGTAAAGTGTTTTTGCAAAATTCAGATCATCTTCAATTATGAGGATCCTTCTATCACCTTTTTCTATGCTGTCTCTATCATCTTCAATAGACGGTGCACTTACCCGGGACAGCGGCTTTATGGTCTTTGGAATAAAAGGGGCCATTTTCTCCAGTGCCGCGGCAGGCGGATTAAGATCTTCTCCTGTAATAGCGTAATAATCCAAAGGTAGAAAGACCGTAAACGTCGAGCCTTCACCTTCCTTGCTCTTAAGCTGGATCTCACCTCTGAGCAGCCTTGCCAATTCACGGGAGATGGACAGTCCTAGCCCTGTACCTCCGTATTTACGTGCTATTCCACTATCGATCTGCTGAAAGGCCTCAAAAATTTCGAGCTTCTTGTCTTCCGCTATGCCTATACCGGTATCTTTGATCGAAATAGCAACAGTATTTTCCTTTTCCAATCCGCTCCTTGACAGGTCAACATCTTCTGAAAGCCTCAGAAAATTAACTGTTATACTCCCTTCCTCCGTAAACTTGATGGCGTTGGACATAAGATTCTTGATGATCTGTCCCAGTCTCTGCCGATCTGTTTTTATTCGTGGAAGGTCATCCTCCATAATTATTTTCAGCTCAAGGCCATTGTCTTCAGCCAAATGTTTGAAACTGCTTTCAATGCCTCCGGCAATATCTGAGAGATCGATCTCTTCTATAGCGAGTGTCATTTTGCCTGATTCTATCTTAGAGAGGTCAAGGATCTCGTTTATCAGTTTAAGAAGGTCATGCCCGCTGCTGTAGATTATCCGGGCTGATTCTATCTGTTCTTCATCAAGATTGTCCTTTCTGTTATCAGCCAGGTCCTGGGCAAGTATAAGCAGACTGTTAAGAGGTGTCCTGAGTTCATGGGACATGTTTGCGAGAAACTCTGATTTGTATTTGCTTGCCACAGACAGTTCCCTGGCCTTACGCTCAAGGTCCCGCTGTATTTTTTCAAGTTCATCATTTTTAACCTCCAGAATGCCTTTCTGCTCTTCAAGTGCCATTGTCTTCTCTTCAAGTTCCTCATTGGAGGTCTGAAGCTCTTCCTGCTGCGCCTTTAGTTCCTCTTCAGAGACCTGCAGTTTATTCGTCTTTTCCAACAGTTCTTCATTTGTGACCTGCAGTTCCTCCTGCTGTGTCTTGAGCTCCTCTTCAGAGACCTTAAGCCGTCTGGTCTGCTCTTCAAGCTCTTCATTGGTTGACTTTAACTCCTGCTGCTGTAACTGAAGGTCATTGCTCTGTTTTCTTGTTATCTCAAGCATGCTTCTGACCTCAAAACGGGCATTTGCTGAATTTATCGCTATTGCGATCCCATTTGCGGCTTGTTCGAGAAAGATCATCTGAAGTTCCGTTAACTCCTCAAATGCGCCGATCTCTATCACGCCCATTACTTCATCGTTATAAATAAAAGGGGTCACTATTATGCTTGCAGGTGTTTTTTCTCCCAGTCCGGATGTGATCTTTATATACTCCTCGGGTACATTTGTCAGGATAATGCTCTTTTTTTCAACTGCTGCCTGTCCCACAAGGCCCTCACCGAACTTAAATTCATTGGAGATGTTTTTTCGCGACTTGTACGCATAGCTTGCCTGAAGTCTTAGCACATCTTTTTCGTTTACATAAAGGGCGCCTATCTGGGCTTTAAAATATTCAGCTACAAAAATGATGATATTGCTGCATAATTCATCTAAACTCTGGTCTCCCCTCATCCGATCATTGATCTCGGCCTGACCGTTTTTGAGCCAGTTCTGCTGTTCTCTATCTTCAGCTGCTTCTTTCAGATCTCTTATCATTGCATTAAAATTTAATGCAAGTTCACCCAGCTCATTCTTTGTTTTCACCTCAATTTTCTGATCAAGGTTTCCGGTAGTGACCAGCCGTGTACCTTCGGAAAGTTTAAGTACAGGCAGTACCAGGCCGCGGGTGATCGAAGGTGTAACAAGAAGAACCAGAAAAATTGTCCCACCAAGAAGAACTATCACTATGTTCCGAAGACGTCTGGCAGGTTCAAGAGCTTCTGTTGCATTAACTTCAGCAATTATCCCCAATGGAACACCTCCTATCTCAACAGTATCGTGTAAACCGATCACCTTTACACCCCGGTAGTCTTTGTAGGTCATGGCCTCATGTGCTTCTAAAGGCACCGGATTATCTACATGCTTCAGCCATAAAGCAGACTGTTCTGTTTTTACTGTCTGTTCCAGAGCAGTCTTCTCAGCACTTAACAGGGAATCCGATCTCATCTTCAGGTCTTTTCCGATTATATATACATCCTCTGTCTCCCATATTCCCGACCTGTCCTGGATAATATCATCGATCTCTTCTATCGAGAGCTGGATCGCTACGGCACCAATTGCCTTACCTTTATCATTCACAATTGATTTCACTATAAAGCTCTCAACATCATTGCCGGATGGCGCATACTTTTCATAGTCAGAAAAAATTATATTATCTGTATCAAAAGCCTTTTTTACTGCAGCTGCAAAGATGGTTGCCGCATAATTACCTTTAAATAGATTGACACCGATCTCGCTTTCGGCAGGGAAGCTGAAAATAATCCTGCCATCCTTCTCAATGAGATAGACATTATCATATTCGTGTGATTCTGCAAGCAACTTGACATCCCGGGAATGTTCATCGTATACCTTGATCGCCTCAGGTCGTTTAACAAATTCCTGAAAAGACAGGCTGCTTTGTTTGAAGACCTTATCCACTGCAATAAGAAAGTTCATATTATGGTTTGCCAGTGCCGCCATCTTTGTATCATGCTCTATATCTTTAAAGTGAGATTGCAAGTAATCGATTTTGACCCTCATCACCCCCTTAAGGGCTTTCGTTACACTCTCGATGAGACTCTCCCGTGCCTGCTGATAACTGATAACACTGACAACAGTGAGAGGAACAGCAGCGAACAGCAGGAACCATGCAAATAGTGTCTTGCCAAGTCCGCCTTTTATCAGATCTCTGATACGCATCTTTTTTTCAACAGTTGTAATGTTTTCTCCCTGCATACTGACTTTCCTCCAGGCCAAGAGTTCTTCAAGTTATGTTTCTACATGACTTTTAAACAATCCATTCAAATATTTCCCGATCTGCTTTAAAGGCAGAATATGGTCAACCTTACAGGCTCTTATTGCCGATGCCGGCATGATGCCGGCATCGGCTGTTTCAGGGTCCTGGACTATGACAAGACCGCCAAGATCCTTTATTTTTTTTAGACCGAGCGCACCGTCTGAATTCGAACCTGTCAGAACTATCCCTATCAGCCTGGACTGAAACACATCTGCTGCACTTTCAAATAAAACATCAATTGATGGTCTTGAGTAATTGACCTTGTTGTCAATAGAAAGTGAAAAAGTCCGGTTCTTCTCGATCATAAGGTGATAGTCGGCTGGTGCTATATAAACATTTCCTTTTGCAACAACATCTTTTTCCTCAGCTTCCTTTACGTTCAGGGCACAATTCCCGTTCAGGTACTCGATAAAATATGAATCATTCGGTGTCGGGGCCATGTGCTGGACTATTATGACCGGCAGCGGAAAGTCACTGGAAAGGTGTAATAACACTTCCGGAAGGGCCTTCATGCCGCCCGCGGAAACGCCTATTACCACTGCCTCGTATCTTTTATCCATGCTTCCCGTTACCATTATTTATGCTTTTCCCTGTACTGATATATTTTTTCTTTTTTAGCGATAATATCGTACTTGTCTGCCATATCCGAGAAACTTATAGTCTCTTTTGTGCCCAGACACAGGAAACCGTTTCGGGCAATACTTTCAGTGAAAAGAGTCAGTACCCTGTTTTGAAGAATGGAGTCAAAATAGATCAGGACGTTTCTGCACATGATCAGGTGTACTTCGCCAAATACTGAATCAGATGCAAGGTTATGATTTGCAAAGACAATATTCTTTTTAAGTTTATTGTCAAAGATCACTGAGCCGTATTTAGACCGGTAGTATTCCGAAAAAGCTGAACGGCCGCCTGACTTTTGGTAATTGGATGTAAATTCCTTGATATTGTCCATAGAGTAAATACCCTTTTTTGCCCTGTCAAGTGCCTCCTCATTAAAGTCAGTAGCGTATATTTGTGACCTGTCATAAAGACTTTCCTCCTGCAGCATTATCGCCATTGAATATGCCTCCTCACCTGTAGCACAGCCGGCGATCCAGATTTTCACGTGGGGAAACGTCTTGAGCACGGGGACGATTTTTTGTCTTATAGCCTTAAAGACGTGTGGATCCCTGAACATCTCGGTTACTGTTATGCAGAGTGTATAGAAAAAGGACTCAAAAAATGATTTATCATGAATTATCCCGGGCACCAGATCAGATATACTTTCAAGGTCGGTTTTAGACAGGAAGAATTCAGTCCTTCTTTTGAATGAAGCATTTGTGTAATGCCGGAAGTCGTAACCATAGCGTCTGAATATGGACTCCTTCAGCACCTCTACTTCTATATCTGCTATCTCAGCCTTGTTCAAGCCTTTTCCTTACAAATACAAAAGGATACATAAATCATTATTGATAACTACGCTATTAATTAACAATAAATCAATGAATGTCTAATCAGCCTCCTCATGTATAAGATATGCTGCCTTTATAATAAATCTTATCATGGTTCTGAGTTATGACAACATCTTTTATGAACAGGAAAAGTGAAGAGCCAAAGATCCATAAGATCAGATTTAAATACATTCATAAATATTGTAGAATAAGGATTGCAATTGAAATGAAAAAAGTCTCTAAACTTTCAGCAGATAAGCCTTGTTATTATATAACACTTTGATTTTATGACTAAAAAATACCACATACAGACAATCGGCTGTCAGATGAATGTCCATGATTCCGAGAAGATCGCGGGTATTTTCTCTGAAACCGGCATGACGGAGTCATCGGGTAGAGGTGATGCGGATGTTATCGTGCTTAATACCTGCAGTATAAGGGAAAAGGCGGAGCATAAATTCTACAGCGAACTCGGCAGATTGAAAATAATAAAGAAGAACAATCCGAAGCTTAAAATAGCAGTTGCCGGATGCATTGCCAAGCAAAGAGGGAAAAAGCTGATCAAGCAGTTCCCTTATATTGACTATATGTTCGGACCGAATAATATTGACAGCTTGCAAGGCTGGATTGACAACGGCCAGGAGTCAACGAACAATGGTCAACGTATTATTGCCATAAACGATAATCCCGATTACCCGATGAAACTGCTCCCGATAAAGAGAAATGAAGAGGGCAGGGCGTGGGTCTCAATAATGTACGGGTGTGACAATTTCTGTGCGTATTGTATAGTTCCGTACACACGGGGCAGGGAGCGGAGCAGGCCTGCTGAAGATATTATCAATGAAATAGAATTACTTGCGAGGCATGGTGTCAGAGAGATCACTCTCCTTGGTCAGAACGTGAATTCTTACGGCAGGAACATCCAGGGCTCACCTGATTTCCCTGAATTGTTAGAGAAGATACATGATATTGCCGCAATAGAACGTATAAGGTTTATGACCTCACATCCAAAGGACTTTTCCGGAAAACTGATATCAGTGATCGAAAAACTTCCCAAAGTATGCAATCATCTTCACCTTCCGCTGCAGGCGGGCTCTGACAATGTTTTAGATATGATGAACAGGAAATACACTTATGCTGATTACAAAAGCAAAATAGACCTTCTGAAAAAGATGGTCCCGGGTGTTGCGATAACATCTGATATAATCGCGGGCTTCCCCGGAGAAACAGATGATGACTTTGAACAGACCATCAAGGCATTAGAAGAAATTAAATATGACGGGATATTTGCATTTAAATACTCAAAAAGACCCGGCACAAAGGCCATTGACCTGCCCGGACATATTGATGAAGATATTAAAACAGAACGTCTTTTGAGGATAATAAAACTGCAGGAAGTTATCAATTACAATAATAACAGACCGTTTGAAGGTAAAACCGTTGAGATTCTGGTCGAAGGACCAAGCGGAAGTGACCCTGAAATAATGACCGGACGGACAATGACATATAAGATCTTAAATTTTAAAGGCAGTGTTGAAGATATTAATAAACTGGTAAACGTAAAGATCACGAAAGCCAAACAGCACTCTCTTGACGGAGAAAAAGTTTAAATTTAGAAGGAAGAATTTTTTACCCCTCTGTGTCTCCCCTTATAAAGGGGAGAATTGTAATCCCCGCCTTACTAAGGAGGGGCAGGGGAGGTCAATATTTCAATGAAAATATCAATACAAACATTAGGCTGCAAGGTGAACCAGTCAGAAAGCGCTTCTATGGAAGGCCTGTTAAGGCAGAACGACTATGAGATAGTCGGGCCGAATGAAGAGCCGGACCTCTGCATTATAAACACCTGCACCGTCACAGCAAAGAGTGATCACCAGTCAAGACAACTTGTCAGAAAGGCGGCCAGGACCGGAGCAAAGATCATTGCAACCGGTTGTTACGCCCAGTTAAAGGCAGAAGAGCTTATAGAGATAAACGGCATAGACCTTGTGCTCGGCAATTCTGCCAAAGGCAGTATCCTCGATCATATAGCATCTATTACAACTAAAGCCGACTCACCGGTATCAATTATAGATGCACCTGATTCAAAATTAGAGGAACTGCCTTACTACTCGACACGTTCAAGGGCCTTTTTAAAGATACAGGATGGATGTAACTTTGCGTGTTCATACTGTGCTGTGCCCAGTGCACGGGGCAAAAGCAGGAGCCTGGATGAAAAAGCCGTTATAGCATCAGTTGAAAAGCTTGCTGCTGACGGGTATAAGGAAATTATTATAACCGGCATACATACCGGCTTATATGGTGCTGACCTTACCCCTGAAAACTCATTACTGGACCTTATAATAACACTGACAGAAGAGTTCCCTGATATCTCATTCAGATTAAGCTCATTAGAGCCTCAGGAGTTCAAAGAAGGATTTCTGCAGCTTATTAATGACGGAAAAATATGTCCTCATATCCATATTCCTTTACAGAGCGGGTCGGACAAGATCCTCAGGGCAATGAACAGAGGCTATTCATCAACTTTTTACGAACAACTTATCAACAGGATAGTAACAGCTTGTCCAGATATATCAATTGGAACAGATGTAATAGCCGGGTTCCCGGGGGAAAGTGAAAAGGAATTTACCGAGACTGTAAACTTTATCAAAAATCTGCCCCTGAGTTATCTCCATGTTTTCCCTTATTCCAATCGCCCCGGCACTACGGCATCTTCCCTTGAGTGTCAGGTTGATGACGCTATAAAAAGGGATCGAGTAAAAAAACTGTTAGAAATAAGCAGTAAATTGAAAAACTCCTACATATCAAAGAGTTTAGATAGGGTATTGAATGTAATAGTTGAGAATAAACCCGTAACTGACGGTTTTTATAATGCGATATCAGACAACTACCTAAGAGTATTAGTCAAATCAAAAGACCTTAAACCTGGTCAAAACCTTAGGGTAAAGGTCAATTCCATAGCAAACAACACCATAATAGCCCAGCCGCTTTTACCTCAAAAATAATAATCTAACACCTTGTATTTTAAAGGTATTCTGCGTGCCTAAAAATTGTGCAATCCCCGATAAAGCGATAGTTGAAGCCTACTTATAGACAGAAGCATCGGTCTTTTAACATCTTCTCAACAAAATGGACCATTGCCCAATGTCCGATAAGATATATTATGTTAAATTAGATATTATCCATCTTCTGGCATCCTGTTTTTTGGTAAGTTTTTTAAGAAACTGAAGTCTGCATATATCCTTTTTTATTTCACCGATAACCTTACCCGGCTTGATGTTTAGTATCTCTTTTATCTCATCACCCGTGACCAGACAATTGTTTTTAATTTTATTGAACCGTTCAGCACAAATAAGGAACCTCTTGAGGCCTCTCTTTTTTATTGTTGATAAACCAAGCGCTGTCTCATATACCGCGTTTTCTGACCTGCAGTATATTTCAAATAATTTATTATCAGTTATCCTGGTATTTGCCGTCCGGCATCCATTTATTATGCAGGACGCCTTTTTCATCACTATGTTCGAAGGTCTCAATAATCCGGGATCAGGTTCCTTGCTCTGCCTACTACTATTTAGCAATAACAACGCCAACCGTATCAGTCCCGATACATTTAATCCCTGTCCGGCATTTTGATCAAGGTATCTCAGAACCTTCTTCGAGAATAGTTCATTATCGGCCATTCTCTTAAGATTCTTTATTTTATGCTCCAACTCTTTAATTAATTTGATATTTTTATCAATATCCTTAGCTGTTCCGCCAATTACATGGCCAAGCAGACCATCATCTCTGCATAATTCCAGATATTTTAATGCATTCGACAGGCTCAAAAGCCTGAACAGTTCATCAGTTATCCTCTCTGAAGCACTATTGGATATATTTGCGGAATATTTTTCCAGGTGCCTGCGGGTATCGGCTTCAATATAGAACCCTGTCTGTGCGGCAAGTCTGTATGCTCTCAATAGCCTTAGAGGGTCATTAAGAAGGTTATGTTTGCTGACCATCCTCACTTCTCTGTCCGCTATTGATACGCGACCGTTAAGAGGGTCAATGATCCCTTCAGCAGGCGACCATGCCACCGCATTCATGGTATAGTCACGATTATTCAGGTCATTTACGATAGTTCCATCAAGTGAGCTGAAATCAACGACATTGTCATTATTTATGACGACCCTGTATGTGTGATTCTCTTTCAGCTCTATATATGTTCCATTAAACCTGTGCGAACACTTAACGGCAATCTCCCGTGCATTATTTCTTATTGCAAAGTCTCTGTCTGCTGATCTTTTGCCGGTTATCAGGTCACGCAGAAAGCCTCCGACCAGATATGTCTTATTTTCGCTGTTGCTGAATACCCATTCAACTATAGGGTCAGCTAATATTTTTCTGGAAATATCCATACAAAACGATACATTATTAAGACAATACGGCACAAGTAGTTAACATGCTTTTAAATGCGGGGTTAGTTTTTACTGTAGGAGATTATAAATACACAGTCAGAATGGTAATTACAGTCCCTGAATTTGATCGCCTCTTCCATCGCACATTCCTCCATATCGAAGTTATGCAGATGGATTGACCCGTTCTCCAGGTTCTCCTGTATGATCACCATATACTCCATGAGTATATATCGAGAGGAAATGTATATTTCTTTAGAGTTACCCAGATGAATAAAATATGTATGAGGTCAGTTGCGGAGTTCTGTCTTAAACCTGTTGGTGAGCTTTTTTATAATGTCAGCATGCAGTGCGTCTACTTCATTATCTGTCAATGTTCCCTTGTCCGAACGGTAGCGAATACTGAATGCCAGACTTTTCTTTTCAGCAGGCACCGGCTTGCCCTTGTATACATCAAACAGTTTAACAGCCTCTATGATGTCCGATTCCACTGACAGTATTTCTTTCTCCACTTCAGATACCGTAATACTGTCATCAACGATCAGTGCTATATCTCTTTCGATATAAGGGAATTTATGAAGCTGTTTATATACAGGCCTTGAAGTGACCGCTGCAAGCAGTTTTTTAATGTCATATATTTCAGCAATATTAATATCACCCTTTACATCAAAGGCCTCGGAAACAGCCGGATGCAGTGCGCCTGCGGAGCCTATCTTTTCCGCACCGATAAATATGGAACATGATTTGCCCGGATGCATATAAGATTCGCTTGAACCGGGATCAAAACGGACATCCGATATTTTAAGATCTGCAAAGATATTTTCAAACACGCCTTTCAGGTCATAAAAGCCGTCATGTTTGTCCTGCCACAAGGCCGTGCCTGTTTCCTTCTGAAAGACAGCGCATAGCTGTACTTTTTCATCAGGGAGTTTTTTTCCTGAAGGCAGGAACACATTTGCTATCTCAAAGAACCTCAGCATTTTTTCGCCGCGGTTAAGGTTCGTATTCACATTGGTAAGAAGCGCGGGCACAAGGGTTGTCCTCATGGCGGAGTCTTCTTTTCTGAGCGGGTTCTTAACATAAACAAGTTCCCGCCTCCTGTCATCAGCCGGAAGGTCCAGCATATCAAGCGCATCAGGGCCCATAAAGCTGAAGTTGATGACTTCCGAGTAACCGGACTTTACCATTGATGTCTTAAGTGACATAATGATCTCACGTGTCCTGTGCACAGGCGCAGCACACATCTGCATTACAGGAAGCGTAGAGGGGATATTATCATAGCCGTATATCCTTGCTACTTCCTCGATTATATCGATGTCCATTTCAATATCGGGTCTGAACGCAGGCGGGGAAACAGTAAGAACGTCCCCTGCTCTTTCAACTTTCAATCCAAGTTTCAGCAATGTTTTTTCAACAAAGCCGGCTTCGATATCAATACCGATTATCTTATTGATCTTATCCAGTAGGACAGGTATTTTCTTCGATTTAAACGGCACCGGGTATTCATCCGTAATCTCTGATACTGTGCCACCGGCAATCTCAGCAATGAGCTGCGCGGCCCTGTCCATTGCAAGCGATACAGCTTCACGGTCAACACCTCTTTCAAACCTGTATGCTGATTCGCTCGAAAGATTGAGAGTCTTGGATGTTTTCCTTATTGATGACGGATCAAAATATGCTGATTCGAGAAGTATATCTGTCGTTGCGTCCGTTACTTCGGTGTTCAGGCCGCCCATTACCCCTGCTATAGCGACCGGTTTTTCTGAATCCCATATCAGAAGCATCTCTTTTGAGATCTTTCTTGTTTCATTATCGAGCGTAATAAATTCAGAGGTCTCCCCTGCTTTTTTTACAACGATCTTTCCGCCGGCAAGAGTTGCAAGGTCAAATGCATGCATAGGCTGACCTGTTTCGAGCAGAACATAATTTGTAATATCAACAATATTTGATACAGGCCTTATACCGCAGAGTTCAAGGCGGTCTGAAAGCCATTCAGGAGATGGTCCGGACTTAATTCCTTTGATCGTCCTTGACGTGTAACGCGGACAGAGTTCCGGGTCATCTATCTTAACATCAGGCCCCTTCCCCGCTGTATTTGCAAGAGTTACTTCAATGTCCTTCAGCGGCAATTCAAGGATCGCTGATATATCTCTTGCGATACCCCGTATACTCAGACAGTCAGGCCTGTTCGGTGTGACACCGATCTCAAACACACTATCCTTATCTGTCTTTTCGATGGCCTCGACCTCAAGTCCGGCCATAGTGAGCATATGCCCGAGCTCTTCAGGAGCGCTGTTAAAATCAACAAACTCCTTCAGCCATTTATATGATGCCTTCATTGCCATTTAAAACTGCCTCAGAAATCTTCTGTCATTTTCAGGGAAGAGCCGTATATCATCAATGCCGTATTTCAGCATTGCGATCCGCTCAATACCCATGCCGAAAGCAAAACCGGTATATTTGTCCGGATCATATCCGGCTTTTTCATACACCCTCGGGTTTATCATGCCGGCGCCCAGTATCTCAAGCCATCCTGTGCCGCTGCAGACATTACAGCCTGAGCCTTTGCATATGACACAGGAGATATCTATTTCAGCGCTCGGTTCTGTGAAAGGGAAAAAGCTCGGTCTGAGCCTGATTTTTGTCTGAGGCCCGAATACCCTGTGCATGATCAACTCAAGCATCCCTTTCAGGTCACTCATGCGTATATTTTTATCCACCATAAAACCTTCGAGTTGATGGAACATCGGGATATGGGTTACATCAGAATCACACCTGTATACCTTGCCGGGAGCAATGACCCTGAGAGGCGGATCATTCTTTTCCATGACCCTCACCTGTACGGATGATGTATGGGTCCTGAGGACAACATCATCTTCAATAAAAAAAGTGTCCTGCATGTCTCTTGCCGGATGGTCCTTGGGAAAGTTCAATGCTTCAAAATTATAAAAATCATCTTCCACTTCAGGGCCCTCTTCAACGCTGAAGCCCAATGATATGAAAATATCGGTTATCTCGTTCAAAGTGGTAGTGATCGGATGCAGTCTGCCGAAGGGTACGCAGCATCCCGGAACTGTTACGTCAATACTCTGGGATTTAAGAGAACGTGCGAGCTCAGATTTTTTGAAGACCTCTTCATTTTCTTTGAAAAGGCCTTCAATATGATTTTTGGCTTCATTGAGCATGCGGCCGTATTCACGCCGCTGCTCCTGGGGAATTGTACCAAGAGACTTTAATTTTGCAGTTAACAGGCCTTTTTTGCCGAGATACTTTACTCTAAGGTCCTGAATGTTTTTGAGGCTGCCCGCTCCATTAAGCTCATTTACTGCTTGACTCTTTAAAGAGTCAATATCACTGTGCATTCCCTTTTTTGACCATTTCTACAAGATTAGTAAATGACTTAGGATCACTGTACGCAAGATCTGCCAGTGCTTTCCTGTTAAGCTGTATGTCCATATTCTTAAGATTGTTCATGAACTGGCTGTATGACATACCGAGCGCCCTGACCGCTGCATTGATCCTGATGATCCAGAGAGATCTGAATTCCCTCTTTTTGACCCTTCTGTCTCTGTATGCAAACAATAACGCCTTGTCAACTGCCTGCGCAGCTATCTTATACAGTCGGCTTCTTGCGCCAAAATAACCTCTGGCCCTTTTAAGGACCTTTTTCCTTCTTCTGTTTGTTTTAAAACCACCTCTAGCTCTGGGCATTTATAACTCCTCCTGAAAATTCAATAACTTAATTCGAACATAAGATTATACATTATATAGAAAAATAATGGAATAGGCCTAAGTATTTAAAGAAATTTATTTTTTTTAAAAAATAACGCACATTAATAATTAATGTGCGTCATGTAAACATAATCATTTGTTCTATACAGCTAAAACAGATACTTTCAATAAATCAGGAAAGACTTAAGCATAAGGAAGCATTCTCTTTACTGATTCTTCATTTGTCTTATGAACCAGGGTACTCTGTCTGAGCATTTTAGTCCTCTTTGAAGGCTTATGGTTCATCATATGACTTGTGAATGCTTTGTTTCTTTTGAATTTCCCTGTGCCTGTTTTTTTGAATCTCTTTGCAGCGCCTCTGTGTGTTTTCATCTTAGGCATATTTAAAAAACCTCCTATTTAGGTACGAGTATCATTATCATTCGGTTGCCTTCCATTCTGGCATGCTGTTCAACAATTGCTACTTCTGCAACATCTAATATTATCCTGTCAAAGACCTTTCTCCCGAGCATTTTATGTACTATCTCCCTGCCCCTGAACTGCATTGTGATCTTAACTTTATTGCCCTGACCGAGAAATTTCTTCGCGTTTTTCATTTTAAACTCGAAATCATGTTCTTCGATCCGCGGCCTTACCTTAACTTCTTTGAGTGTAGTGTTCTTCTGTTTAGTTGTCTGTTTTTTAGCCAGCTGGTAACAGTACTTGCCGTAATCCATTATTTTACAAACAGGAGGATTCGCGGTCGGCGATACTTCAACAAGATCCAGTTCTTTTTCCAGAGCTGTCTTTCTGGCAATATGTATATTAATTACACCAAGCTGATTCCCCTCGTCATCAATTACTCTGACTTCTTTAGCCTTTATCCACCTGTTTATCCTTAATCCTCTGCTTATAACTACCTCCTGCCTGAAATTTCAGCTTTAAGGAATTCTGTCAGTTTATCAATATTCATCTCGCCGACATTATCCCCGTTCCTTTTTCTTATGGTTACGGTATTATTTTCTATTTCTTTGTCACCTATTATACACATATAGGGTGTCTTTAACATAGTTACTTTTCTTATTTTATAACCTATTTTTTCATTCTCATCATGTATATCGGCCCTTATGCCGTTATTTATTAATGTATTCAAAATATCCTGTCCGTATTGTACATGCTTTTCAGAAATAGTCAACACCGAAAACTGCACAGGAGACAGCCAGACCGGGAAAGCGCCGGCATAATGCTCTATTAGGACACCGAAGAATCTCTCAAGTGATCCCATCAGCGCGCGGTGTATCATGATAGGCCTGCGGTCACTGCTGTCGGAGTCACGGTATTTTATATCGAGTCTCTCAGGAATATTAAAATCAACCTGGATCGTACTGCATTGCCACTGGCGACCCAGTGTGTCCCTTACCTTGATATCTATTTTAGGGCCGTAAAACACCCCTTCACCGGGATCAACCTCATATTTAAGTTCTTTTTGCTTTAATGCCTTCTCAAGCGCTGCTGTTGATCTTTCCCATCCATCCTCGGTCCCTACATATTTATCAGGCCTTGTTGACAGATAGATATCATATTCAACAAATCCGAAGGTCTTCAGTACGAACAGAGTAAACTCAAGGACCTTGAGAACTTCATTGTCGATCTGGTCTTCCCTGCAAAAAATATGTGCGTCGTCCTGGGTAAATCCCCTGACCCTCAAAAGTCCGTGGAGAACACCTGAACGTTCATAACGGTAAACGGTACCAAGCTCTGCATAACGTATCGGCAGTTCCCGGTAGCTTCTCATATGGCTTTTAAAGATCGAGACATGAAAGGGACAGTTCATGGGCTTGATCTCGTATTCAAGATTGTCAATTTCCATCGGTGAATACATGTTCTCTTTATAAAAATCAAGATGACCTGTCTTTTTCCAGAGGTCAAGCTTGGCCATATGAGGAGTATAAACTATCTGATAACCGGCCTTATGATGCTCATCCAGCCAGAAGTTCTCTATTTCCCTTCTTATTGCAGCGCCCCTCGGGTGCCACAGGACCATCCCGGCGCCTATTTCATCGTTCATACTGAAAAGGTCAAGCTCTTTACCGAGCTTTCTGTGGTCACGCTTTTTGACCTCTTCCAGGAAATCAAGATATTTATTGAGCTCGTCCTTTTTAAAGAACGCTGTGCCGTAAATACGCTGAAGCATTTTGTTCTTTTCATCACCGCGCCAGTATGCGCCTGCAACAGAAAGCAGCTTAAACGCCTTTACCCGTCCGGTCTGATCTATGTGAGGTCCACGGCAAAGATCAACAAAACCGCCCTCTTCATAAAGAGTTACAGTAGGTGATTCAAGTTCATTTATAAGTTCGACCTTGTATGTCTCACCCATGTCTCCAAAAAGCTTCAGAGCTTCATCCCTGCTCACCTCTTTTTGCACAAAAGGCTGTTTTGCCTTGATGAGCTCCTGCATCTTTTTTTCGATCTTCGGCAGGTCTTCCAGTTTTATGGTATCAGCACAGTCGATGTCATAATAAAAACCGTCATCGATCGATGGGCCGATAGCAAGCTTTGCGTCGGGGTAAAGTTCTTTTATTGCATGTGCCATAATGTGCGACGTACTATGGCGGTATCTTTCGAGGAACTTCTTGTCGTCATCTGATGCGTCTAAAATGATTTTCTCCCTTAGTCAGCTTCAGTATCACTGACAACTGACCACTTACATCCGTCTACTTAATTAAATGGTAGGCACGGGCGGTTTCGAACCGCCGACCTCTTCCGTGTCAGGGAAGCGCTCTCCCGCTGAGCTACGCGCCTTTTATTTATATATTATGTATTTAACAAAGAAATATTAATGTTTAATGTTCACTTTGTCAAGATACTTTCTCTTATATTCATCATGCAGGTACTGATTCATATACTTTGCACATAAAAAGTCCCTCTGTAAATGTTCATAACAGAGGGACTGATATATGTTTAGCTATTTTTGACTACATTTACTGCTTTAGGGCCTTTGGGTCCATCTTCTACTTCAAAGCTGACAGCATCACCTTCGAGCAGGGTCTTGAAACCATCGCCCTGTATGCTTGCATAGTGAACAAATACATCAACATTGTCTTCTGTTGTAATAAATCCGTATCCTTTTGATTCGTTAAACCACTTTACTGTTCCTTCTGCCAATTTTTTGTACCTCCTAAAATTTTTAAATCCAGTCTAAAGACCTTTGTAAATAAAAAAGGCCACAAATCATAAAGTCTTTGTGGCCCTGCCTTATACAAAAACTTCCGCAACCGATTGAATATAATGGCATTATTTTTATTAAAAGTCAATAATGACCGATCAGTCACCTGATCGGTACGGGCGTGCCCTTTCTGGCCCGTGTCAAAAGAGGGTTCTGAGCGCCTGTGCTTCTGAAATTTGAATAATAAAGATTCTGAATATTATTACCCTGAATAAAAAACAGCCTTCTTTCAAGAATAAGGCCGGCTATCATGGAGATCGCTGCTGCCGCACTCAGTACCGCATTAAATGACCCGGCTGCGCCGGATGCTGTTACCATCCATATCGCAACAGGAACAATAAATGCCGCTGCTGCTACCTGTATCTTAGAGGCTGCAAGACCTTTTTCAGTAACAGGATGAAAATATTCTTTAGTATTGTAATGAGCATAAGATGTGCCCGTGTCCATCAGTTTGATGTCAGGGTCATTTATCCCGACAGCATTTTTAGTATTAACTGATACATATACCCCTGCATTATACTTATATGACAACAGCTTCATCACAAAGGATATTAGTCCTAAAAAAATGAGCATGACATTGACCATGTAATTTAATAGCGGATATGTATCGGTGAAATTCATGATTGAAAATGCAACTGCAAAACCCGATGTAACACCAAATACAAAAAAGTTGGCAGGAGTAAAGGCATTGGCCCACTCTTTAATAAATGAGACAGACGCATATACCATAGACGATGATATATAGAACCCAATTGCGGCAAATACTCCCGCAGCACCGATGATCAGGCGAAGGTTACCGGATAGACCGAAATATAGCGCCGCAAGGTACAGCACTGCAGAACCTGCTGCAGCAGAAAGCGTGACAACCTCCCGTGAAAGCCATGAGTTCTTCACCATCAAGCTCGCGCGCCACCCTCTTTCAGGATTGCCGAGATGCAGGGTGCTGGCAATAATGCCGACTACCTGGCACGCAATAGCAACAATACAGCTATATATTGAAAATTGTGTTGAAATGATACCTGTGCCGGAAAAAAGGGTGTCCAGCGCTACAAGCAAAATGAACACTCCCTGCCCTGCTCCGGCAAGAACTGTAAGCAGAACCAATGACATTTCAGGATGCATAATATGATTCCTCCTGTATATTTAATGTAAGGGCAGATCTTGTGTCTGCCCGGTTTTGCAGTGGCAGGTCAAAAACCTGTCGCTGCGGTCATTCCCAAACAAGGGCAGACACATGGGTCTGCCCCTACAATTGTTTACGGTACAGCAATATCTTCCGCGATCACCTCAGCGTAGGAAGCGACCTGTTTCTCGGTTGTGACGATCACATGTTTTCTCGTAAGTATCTCGTTCTCATCTATATTTATCTTTACCTTCTGTTTAGGCAGATAATGGTTTGACGGGCTTGTGCCGACTTCCGGCATAAGTTTGAATCCGTGGTTTTCGCGTATCTTAATGGCCACCTCGCTTTCAGGATCATTGATGTTCCCGAAAGTCCTTGCACGTGTCGGACATGCCAGCACGCAGGCGGGCTTGCGCTCGTCTTCAGGCAGGCTTTCATTATAGATACGGTCAACGCAGAGAGTGCATTTCTTCATGACACCTTCGTCCTCATCAAATTCCCTGCAGCCGTACGGACAGGCCCATGAACAATATTTACATCCGATGCACTTGTCATAATCAACAAGCACAATGCCATCCTCCTCCCTCTTATATGTTGCAGAGGTCGGGCATACTTTTACGCATGGAGCGTCCTTGCAATGCATACAGGACTTGGGAAGGTAGAGTATCTCAGTGTTCGGATACGTGCCCACTTCATATGTCTGGACACGGTTAAACCATACACCGTACGGCTTTTTGCCGTAAGGCTCATGGTCAGTAAGCGGGCCGAACTTCCCTCCCGTGTTCCATGATTTACAGTTTGTAGCGCATGCATGGCATCCCACGCATTTGTTCTGATCAATAACAAGCGCCATTCTGGTATTCATCTTATATACCTCCTTTGAGAGCATATGCCATAATTATTTTTTTTCATCATCTCTTATGAACTCATATCTTAAGATATCAGGCCTCTCCTGCATATTCGGCAGCGGCTTAAGAGGTTTGAACTGCGGCCAGTGACCGGTCTCCTGTGACTTTGTTATCCTGACCCTCAGGTCAAACCATGCGGCCTGTCCGCTGATGGGGTCACTGTTTGATATCTTCGAACCATCATCGTGGCCCAGCTCTTCTGATATCAGGTGGTTCAGAAGAAAACCCTTGCGGGCCTCATCCGCTTCCGGATCAAGGTTCCATGCGCCTGCCATCTTACCCATGCCGTTCCATGTCCATACCGTATCAGCTTCAACTGCGTTGGAGAACTTGACCTGAACGCGAATCTTGCTTGTGGGCGACTCCACCCATACCCAGTCCATGTCTTTGACATTTACTTTTTCACCGGCCAGCGGGTTCATGTATAAGAAGTTCTGTCCCATGATCTGCCTGAGCCACGCGTTCTGACTGTCCCATGAATGGTACATCGGCATGGGCCTTTGCGTAATTGCATAGAACGGGAACTTCTTTTTATCTGTTTTCTGGTGTTCAATAGGTTCATACCAGAACGGGAGAGGATCGAAGTATTTCACTATTCTGTCACGCTGCAGCTGGGTTGCCGGCTGGCGTCCTTTTCTGAGACCTTTTGCGGCAAGGCGGAAACGCTGGAGCGGTTCAGAATAAAAGTGCATTATGATAGGTTCGTTGTCACGTTTGAATTTACTGCCCATTGACCAGTTAAGATACCCCTGGTTCACATTACGGTTATATTTGATCGTGTCCTCAAGCTCTATCTCAAAGAACGATTTATTTCTTTTGTATGCTTCCCACTGGTTCGGATTTGGTTTCCCGACAATATGGCTGGTACCGTCATCTCCTCTCCAGCCTGCGAGGAACCCTACCCCTGCACCGGGGCTCGGCTGCCAGTCAGTTACAAATTTTTCATAGGTTTTATAAAGGAGCTTACCGTCATCATCACAGAATCCCTGAAGGCCGAGTTCTCCGGCAAGGTCTATAAGTGTCTGCTGGAACGGTCTGCATTCACCCTTTGGTTTAAGGATCGGATATCTGATGGCATCAGCGACTTTGTCGTACTCACAGATAGGCCTGTCGAGCAGAGAGATAACATCATGTCTTTCGAGATATGTCGTGTCCGGCAGGACAAGGTCGGCAAAAGCTACCTGCTCACTGTAGAATGCGTCACTGACTATGATGAACGGGATCTTATACTCACCGTCATCGCCTTTGGACTTCAGCATTTCTATGACGCCGCTTGTGTTCATTGTTGAATTCCAGCTCATGTTTGCCATAAAGAATATCAGGGTATCAATATGATATGGATCCCCTTTATATGCATTGGTAATGACATTCTGCATCATCCCGTGCGCGGTCAGAGGAAATTCCCAGCTGAAGGCCTTGTCTATACGGACAGGTTTACCGTCATCATCGACCATAAGATGCTCGGGCATTGAAGGGAACCCGAGTTCCGGGGCCGGAAGCGGTGTGTTCGGTTTGATCTTGTCCGGTGAATTGATCGGCTTCGGGCACGGGGGTATCGGCCTCGGATACGGGGGCTTGTACCTGAATCCGCCCGGTCTGTCTATTATGCCAAGCAGCATCATAAACAGTGACAATGACCTGGCTGTCTGGAAACCGTTAGAATGCGCTGCTATGCCGCGCATGGCATGTACTGAAACAGGGTTACCTGTTGTTGTCTTATGTTCATTGCCCCATGCGTCTGTCCATGGTATGGGAAGTGAAATGGTCTCATCCCTTGCGGTTATGCCCATCTCAAGAGCTATCCTCTCAATGTCCTCCGCAGGTATGCCGCATATCTTTGATGCCTTTTCAGGAGTGTAATCATCCATGACCCTTTCAATAAGCAGCTGCATTGCTGTTTTCAAAGTCTTGCCGTCAGGGCTCTCAAAGGTGCCGACCAATGCAGGGTCTATCTCCTTCAGGTGCGCTTCTTTGATCGATCCTGAACTCTTGTCCCATATTGTATTCTGGGTATCTTCCATTTCCCACTCAGGTATCAGATGGAGCATACCCTCATTCTCATCACCTTCATCAACCTGTACAAGGTAGGATGCGTTTGTATTGCTTATGAGAAAATCCCTGTCATAAAGCCCGTTCTTAAGAAGGACCTGTATCATTGAAAGGATCAATGCGCCGTCTGTCCCCGGTCTTATGGGGAGCCACTCATCTGCAACAGCGCCGTAGCCCGAACGCACGGGGTTAATAACAACCAGCTTGCCGCCGCGCTCCCTGAGCTTGGAAATACCGAGCTTCATAGGGTTTGAATCATGGTCTTCGGCAACACCGAAAAGCAGCATGTATTTGGTACGCTCAAAGTCGGTCCCGCCGAATTCCCAGCATGTACCGCCCATGGAATATATCATCCCGGAGGCCATATTGACTGAACAGAAACCGCCATGCGCTGAAAAGTTAGGGGTGCCGAACTGCTTTGCCCAGTATGAGGTCAGGGCCTGCATCTGGTCGCGGCCTGTGAAAAATGCAAGTTTCTTGGGGTCGGTGCTTCTTATCTTCTTCAGACGCTTCACCATGATGTCCATGGCTTCGTCCCATGTTATCTCCTCGAATTCAGCGTCTCCGCGCTCAGCGTTCTTTTTTCTGAGCAGGGGCTTGGTTATCCTTGCGGGGCTGAACTGCTTCATGACACCTGAAGAACCCTTTGCGCATATAACCCCCTTGTTAGTGGGGTGATCAGGATTACCCTGTATATACCTGACCTTTCCGTTTTTCAGATGCACTTTTATACCGCATCTGCATGCACACATATAGCAGGTTGTATACTTGATATCTTCATCAGGGCCTAACAGATGGCCGTCTTTTTCTCTATTCAATGATGTCATGTTTTGTTAACCAGTCCTTTCAAAAATTCGATATATTTTTTACTGTTTCATCAGGAGCAAAAAAAGGACGTTTAGTTTAAACCAAAACAGGGCAGTTTGTAAAACATCGAATGATTATCACATATTTACAAGGAGTTGCAAAATCAGCTAGGGGTCAGCAGCAATTCTCAGACGAACTGCGTCTGTTTCGTAAGTATAAAAATGCGGATATGAAATAAAATGGAGATTCATACATAACTGCGGGAAGAAGCGCCTTTATCATACCTGCGGGGTCATGCCATCCTGATGAATGTTCAAGCACTCTCAAAAAATTAAATGGTGAATAAACATCATTATAAAAAGGCCACAACAGGGCCACGCCTATTCCGTTGGTCGGATTATTATCCATGGCAGAATCTATCAGCAGGTGAATGGCTCCGCCAAGAAGAAGGCTGAGCGGAATATTTATTTTACGATCTGAAAATAAAAATCCGGTCAGAGAAACAAGTATGAGAAATAACAGATTATGCGTCACTATTCTGTGCATATCATTAAAAAAAGGAAAGAGAACAAACATGAAATCAATATCAGGTAAAACTCCGCCCAATATCACTGCCGGGATGCTGATCAATTTTATTGACCTGCCTGAAATATATGAAGCCGATAAATGTCCAAATGGTGTCATAGAAATATCCGATGGTCAGTATATAATGCGTACAGCATCTTTAACAACATCTATACGTGCCGGCAAAGTCCCGAAGTAGTCCCCGTCCACCTGTATATGGACCTGTCCTTCTGAGCTTAATTCAAGCCCCGGTGTTTTAATATATGTTAGATAACGGCTTTCAGACTTTTTACTTCTGAGTAAACTGGATATTAATTCAAGAATGCCCTTACGTCCCTTTTCCTCTACGATACATATATCAAGCAGCGGTTCTGAAACAGATGCTTCTGGAGCTATTTGAAAACTGCCTCCATAACAGCGGGCATTACTGACGATCACGCTGTACCCCGATAGTTTTTCGTCAGGAGTTGTAATAGATATGCGTTCAGGCCTGTACCTTAACATGGTCTTTATCCCGGCCCAGACATAAGCCGCTTTGCCTGCAATGGCCTTTAACGAACCATTTTCAACTTCAAAGACCACCTCGCCGTCAAAACCAACGCCGGCCATGAGGGTGAAATATCTGTTATTTATCCTGCCGAGCGATATCTTTTTTGCGGTTCCGCTCACAGCCAGTTCAACAGCGCCTTCAATGCCTTCAGGGACCCCAAGCTCCTTTGCAAGAACATTTGCGGTCCCGGTGGGAATAAGCGCAATCGGTATTTCACCTGCATTGTCTTTCCCGGAGGCAAGCAGACCATTAATGACCTCATTGATTGTTCCGTCACCGCCTGCGACAATGATAAGACCGCAACTGTCCAGGTTCCGGGCAAACTCAAATGCATCGCCCCTTTTCCCGGTAGCAAGTGTCTCGAGGGAAACGCTGCGAATTAAAAGCATTTCGATCTTATGTATCAGATCCTGGGTCCTGCCCCCTGCTGCAGGATTAACGATGAGCTTTGCGTTCAAGTATTTCCTTTAATGTCACAACCCCCCTGCAGGGTCTTATAGCATTTATCATTACAGCTGTCTGCTGAAGATATTCGATCAGGTCCTTGACCTCTCCGCCTGTTATAAAAAAGGCCCTGCCGCCAAACGGGATCCCTTTTTTCTTGATGCGGGGGAGCCTTATATATCCATATTTCTTTGTTGCTATATAACCGGTCGTATAGTGAGGATCGTCAGACATGCAGAGCTCCCCGATAACCATCGGGAACCTGTTGACCTTGCTTGCAAGGATAAGGGCTTCCTTAACAGTATCGTTGTTGATCTGCAGCCGGCCCAGTTTTTTCGAAAGGTCTGTTGCGGCCTTTTTAGTTATCCCCATCTTCGACACCCGCACGCCCCTTAAAAGGTCGGGCTCAAGTCTGACCCCCTCGATATTCATCAGCATGGCACCCCTCATGGCAATACCGGCATTCAAACAATTAAACGCCTCTTCAACAGCCCTTGCTGATATGCCTACGGATTCCAGTATCTTTATAGAAGCCTTTTTTGCTGCTTCAGAATTTATTGTATTAAGGGTACAGACCGGCAGAGATGATATTCGCTTCGGCGATCCGGCAAGCTCCTCAACAGTAAGCTTGATGATGTCCGCCCTGCCCTTTCCATGGACAGTCGCCCTTGTTGTATAATCCCGTACAACGTTCGCAATATCGTCTTTTCCATATATGCCCTCAGCGCCGGAAATATGAGCATTCTTCCTGGCCGACCGCATTCTTACACTGTAATACAGTCGCTTAGGCATTAATATACAAGCCCCATATCTCGTATCAACTGCAGATCATCTTCAGGCTGTCTGCCTGTTGTCGTAAGATAATTACCCATGAGAAGTCCGCTTGCGCCGGCAGAAAAAATAAATGCATTCAGCTCTCTGAGGGCCTGAGGTCTGCCGCCGCATATCCTTATTTCATGTCTGGGAAGTATAAGCCTGTATATGGCTATGATCTTCAGGGCCTCAAGCGGGGGCAGTACCTGCCTGTCATCCATCTGAGTACCCTTTACAGGTGAAAGGAAATTTATCGGGACAGAATCTGCGCCGGTCTCTTTTATTGCAAGCGCCATATCCACCCTGTCCTCCCAGGATTCTCCTAGCCCGAATATGCCGCCGCTGCAGACAGACAGGTCAACAGACCTGGCAGCCTCTATGGTCTTTATTTTGTCCCTGAATGTATGCGTTGAGCATATCTCGCTGAAGAAATTTTCTGATGTCTCAAGATTATGATGATACCTGTGCAGTCCCGCGTCCTTTAACTGCCTGAAGTTATCAGAGGTAAGCAGACCTAACGTGGCGCATGGCAGCAGGCCCATTGACCTGATGTCCGAAATGAATGAACATATTTTACCAAGTTCCCTGTCCGAAATATCTCTGCCGCTTGTAACAATGCAGAACCTTTTGACACCGTTTTCTTTTGAAGAAGCCGCGGCCTTCAGGATCTTTTCCCTGTCAACCAAAGGATATATGTCAACATCTGTCTTTGTATGCGCGGACTGGGCACAGAAGGAACAATCCTCAGGACATGCGCCTGATTTCGCATTGATAATTGAACAGAGATCAACACGATCTCCCCGGAACTTTTCCCTCACCCTGTTGGCCAGAGCAAAAAGGTCGAAAAGGCCGGGGCCGCTCCTCTGCGCAAGCTCAAGCGCTGTATTTCTGTCTATACCGTTGCCCGAAAGGGATGCTGATGTATCTATATTTGTCATTAGGTATTATTTACAGGCGCAGAGAAGGTTGTCAATACAGGAAGTTTCTCAAGGTTAATAAAAAAACGATTTAGATAATTAATTCAATAGATTACAGATGGTTATGAAATATTGCACATAAACTAATATACTACCCTGAAATCAGAGAACTCACCGGTAAACCTGCCGGGTTTTTCTTTGACACTCTCAACATATGCGCCGGGCGGCCCCTGCCGGCACCATGCAACGGCCCTGTCCACATCTTCGCGTGGACCTTCAAATACTGCTTCAACCTTTCCGTCAGGAAGGTTTCTGACCCAGCCTTTAAGGCCGAGCCTGACAGCAGTATCCTTTGTGCTTGCCCTGTAAAAGACTCCTTGTACAACACCGGAGATTATGAGATGCGCGCGTACCATATGAATATGATACCAAAAAGCACTGAAGAGTAGGGGCAGGTCCCTGTGCCTGCCCATTCCAGTGCAGATCCCTGTGCCTGCCCATTCCAGTGCAGGTCCCTGTGCCTGCCCATTCCAGTACAGATCCCTGTGCCTGCCCATTCCAGTACAGGTCCCTGCCCTGGAATGGGCAACATATCAACATAGGGCAACCACAGGGGGATTGCCCCTACAAATTATTCTCTGCCTTGCAAGCATTTACATGTCATGTTAAAATTCTACTAATACTAATCCATCAGGAGGCAGCGCTTGAAAGCAGTAGAGATCAAACCGGACATTTTCTGGGTAGGAGCAGTTGACTGGGCTGTACGTGACTTTCATGGTTATGTTACCCCGAACGGCACATCATATAACAACTACCTTATTTTAGATGAACAGATAACACTCATTGATACCGTTAAATCCGATTTTTCAAGACATACTATCAAAAATATTACCAACCTGACGGACCCCTCAAAAATACAAAATATAGTTATCAATCATATTGAACCTGATCACGCCAGCGGTCTGGACAGTCTTATGTCCCTTACGCCCGATGCAACGATCTTCATATCCGCCAAAGGCAAGAGCGGCCTGGACAGACACTTCGACACCTCAAAATGGAAGTTCAGGATCGTTAAGACCGGGGACACATTATGTATTGGAAAGCATAACCTGCTGTTCATAATGACCCCGATGATGCATTGGCCTGATTCGATGATGACGTATGTAAGGGAGGCTAAATTGCTCCTGTCACAGGATGCCTTCGGCCAGCATATCGCAACGTCCGCAAAATTTGATGATGAGTTCATAGAAATTGCATCAGCATCCGACCTTGATGATGCTGTTATCGACTATTATGCAAATATACTTATGCCTTTCGGACAGATCATTAAACATAAAATATCCGAGATAGTGGAAATGGGGCTGGAAATTGATATGATAGCTCCGGACCACGGAATCATCTGGAGGAAAGACCCAGGCGGGATCTTAAAGAAATACCTTGACCAGGCCGATGGAAAAACCTCACTCTCCATATCCATAATCTATGACACCATGTGGAAAAGCACCGAACGAATGACCCTTCCGCTCACCCAGGGCATCACTGACGAAGGTATAACCTGTAAAGTGATAAAGCTGCGTTCCACGCCAATGAGCGTTGCCATAAAAGAATTCTGGAAATCACGGGGATGCCTTATCGGCAGCCCTACCCTGAATAATATACTCTACCCCTCTGTTGCGGAATTCCTCACCCACCTTAGAGGCCTGCGTCCCCAAAACAGGCTTGCAGGAGCATTCGGCAGCTACGGCTGGGGCGGCGGCGCTGTGAAGGAAGCATATGAGGAATTCAAGAGGATGAAACTGGAAGTTTTTGAACCGGGCATACAAGTGCTGTACAAACCATCGCCGGAAGATGATAATGCATGCTACGAATTTGGACGAGCATTCGCGCGTGAAGTAAAGCAATACCATTCGAAATTCATTTAATCTATTGACATTTTTTATATCAGGATTAGAATATACTATTAATATATAGCCATGCTAAACAAGATCCATGAAACAGACTCACTACCAGCTACTATATGACCAGTAATAACAATATCGAACAGAGAGTCAGAGAAGTCCTTCACAATGTAAACTGGCTGCTGGAGGCCCATGACAGCCACGCAACACTGGTCAGGATCGAAGGCAATAAAGTGGTAATATTCTGCAAAGGCCATTGCGCAAAATGTGAAACGGATTGCGTAGGCGTGGCATTCAGAGAGAGAATGCCTGATATCGAACTGGTCTTTGAATAGTATTTATTTACAGCCGCAGATGAATTCTGCTGTAAAATGAAATGCGTTCCCTGAATCTGGCTCACATTCCACCCATATTTTCCCTTTAAGCATTTTTACAAGGTTGCCGGCTATGCTCAAGCCAAGGCCTGCACCGCCGTACTTTCTGGTATTGGAACCATCCGCCTGCGAAAAGCTTTCGAATATCTTTTCAAGCTTGTTATTTGATATACAGGGGCCTGAGTCAGCAACACTGAAATGAAGTAATACGGTCTGGCCGTTCACGGTATCCGAGACGGGGGGAGCAACACTGTTCCTCTTAACTGATACATGCACATTTCCATTGGGGGTAAATTTTATGGCGTTGTCCATAATGTGTTCAATTATCTTGAGCAGATGTTCCTTGTCACCTCTAAGCTCTACAGGAACATTGTTGTCAATATATGTACTGATATGAATATCCTTTTCTTTTGCCCTGAAACTGAA
>CBFDEG010000009.1:0-36864 GCA_965603765.1 uncultured bacterium
ATACTTGAGCTTGTCTGACAACAGCATAAGTGATATCAGTGCATTGTCAGGACTTGCCAATCTTCAATACTTGAGCTTGTGGGGCAACAGTATAAGTGATATAAGTGTATTGGCAGGTCTTACCAATCTTCAAAACCTGGACTTGTCTGGCAACAGCATTACAACTGGGGTTGTTGATTTAGTAACATTAACATCTGCAGAATTAATTGATTTAAGGTCAAATCCC
Organism: uncultured bacterium; assembly: GCA_965603765.1. GTDB lineage: Bacteria > Nitrospirota > Thermodesulfovibrionia > UBA6902 > UBA6902 > CBFDEG01. The sequence continues at coordinate 227 of CBFDEG010000009.1, forward strand.
AATATCCCGTGCAGTGATCTGGATACACTGGAAGACGCTCTTGTTGCTACGGTTATTAACCGTGACCCAGTCTGTGCACTTTAATAGTAGCGTCATAAGGCAAGGTCTGATTTAGGCCTTGCCTTTTAATCTCAAACCAATAATTTTGTCTACTGGTGAAACTGATGATTGATAGGTGTTATCCTAAGTTTTGATATCAATTCCAGATTATTGATAAGTAGGTATTGTCAATGAACTCCCATAATCCCAACGAAATGAAAATCTGACTATAACCGGTTATAATCCTCTATTACAGAAGCCGAACTCCCATGTTATTTGTTACATTTAATTGTCAGGCGTTCCGGGTGAATCCTGCCACTCTCAGTTGTTCTCTATCATTAAGATGTTGAATCATACTTCAATGATCACAATGACTTTCTGAAAGAGTGATCTTCAACATTCGGGCAGCTGTTCAGGGCCCCAACCAAAAACTTTTAAAATTTCCCATCTTGTCATTCGACCAGTATGACCTGGTTGTTTCACCAGATATGACATGAACAACATAACGCATTGCTTCTAACTGTCTATTTTTTAACGACTTAATAATGCGGTATGCTTTTTGCTTTTATAGTGCATAAAGCAGGAATGATATTTCACCTGACAGTTTAATTATTAAGTGGATAGATCATTTGGGAAGGCGATGATGTTGATGATGAAAAGATGGAGGGAAAAATGAAAAAAGCAAACATAATAATTGATGCCATGGTCATTACTTTATTCTTTCTGCTCACAAGCTTGTCTGCGGGAGACATAATGAGCGTCGTTATACATAAGAAAAGTAATATCATCGGGGCCACGGTTAGCAATGTACAAGGTGAGAAGCTTGGTGAGATATCTGACCTTGTGTTTGACAAAGACACCGGAAACATTACTTATGTGGTACTTTCTCATGAAGGTATCATGGGCAATGGTGAAAAGCTGATCCCTGTGCCGCTGGACGCATTAAGATTTATCAACGATAAGAACGTGAATCTCAATATTTCCATGGAAAAGCTGGCTTCAGCACCCAGTTTTGAAAAAACCAATTTGTCTGACATGACAGAACGTCAGTGGAACATTGACACACACAAGTTCTATGGTATTCGTCCCTACTGGGAGTAGGGCATGGTAGAGATAGATTGCAAATCTTGAAAATATTACCAAGGGAGGGGCACATGAAGTTATTTCTCACATATACCCTTAAGTTACTGGTAACGCTTTTCTGGTTAGGAATGATAGCCTTTATGGTCACGGCTTACTATCAGTCATAGATCGTATTTTCTCAAGTGTGACCTGAAGGCATCATAGCTCATGTGAAGAAGAGTTGCGGCCTTTGTTTTATTGTTCGAGGTTTTTTCGAGCGCCTGAAGTATAAGGCTTTTTTCAACTTCTTCCATGGATATGCCTGAATCAGGCAGGATAAAAGAGCCGGCGGTAGTCAGTGCAGCACCCGGTTTTTCATATATCCAGTGCGGCAGGTGTTCAGAAAGTATGGTCTCGATATTTTCGAGTACCACGAATCTTTCCGCAAGGTTCTTGAGTTCCCGTACGTTGCCTGGCCAGCTGTATGAGGTCAGTAATCTTTCTGCTTCCGGGGAAATATCTATGATCTTCTTCTTGTTATATTTCGCGGCAAAGTAAGCTAGGTAATGTCTGACAAGCAGCGGTATGTCTTCCTGCCTTTCTCTGAGGGGCAATATATAAAGATAAAAGGTGCTCAGCCTGAAGAAAAGGTCTTTCCGGAATTCACCTTTTTCCACTGCCTCAGAAAGGTTTTTGTTCGTAGTTGCCAGTACGGTCAAATTTACAGGAATATCCTTTTCTCCCCCGACACGTCTGATTGTGCGTTCCTCAAGCACTCGTAGTAATTTACTTTGAAGGGCTGTTTTCATGTCGCCGATCTCGTCAAGCAGGATGGAACCACCTTCTGCGATCTCAAACAGCCCTTTCTTGTCCGCCCTTGCGTCTGTGAATGCCCCCTTTTCATAACCGAACAGTTCGCTTTCAAGGATGCTTTCCGGCATTGCCGCGCAATTGATCCAGGTAAACGGTGTATAACCGGAACTGATCGGGCCATGCATCGAATGGTGCAGCCTTCTTGCTATGACCTCCTTCCCTGTGCCGCTTTCTCCTGTAATAAGAACAGATGAAACTTTTGCATCTGCCAGCTTTTTAATTTTTGACAGCAGTTCTTTTGCTGCTTGTGATTTTCCGATGAAATCTCTTTCAAAGCTCTCGGAATAGACTTTTCGCAGATAGGCCACTTCGTGTTTCAGGTTCTCTTTTTCTATGATATTCTTTATGACTATTTTTATCTCGTCTGTATTAAAAGGTTTTGTAAGATAATCTGAGGCGCCGAGCTTCATGGCCTTAACAGCGGTTTCAGCCGAATCATCAGCGGTCAGCATTATAATCTCTGTGTCTAAAGCTTCATTTCTTATGTCCTGAAGTATATCTATGCCGCTGCGTTCAGGAAGGTTGATATCCAGAAGTAATACATTCGGCGACCATTCCCTGATCTTTTTTAGCGCCTCTTGAGATCTTGTCTCGGTCCGGACCTCATACCCCTCCTTTTTCAGCACCTTCGAGAGCATGGTAAGGATCAGTTCATCATCATCAAGAATAAAAATTTTCATCTTCGCATTCATGCTGTCTGCTCCTTGTTCGGCGTTTTTACAGGAAGAACGATCTCAAATAATGTTCTTTCATCTTTGCCTTTTCTCACTGATATTGTCCCCCTGTGTTCTTCAATGATCCGTTTTGTTATTGCCAGTCCCACGCCGGTGCCTTTCGATTTTGTAGTGAAAAAAGGCCGGAAAATATCTTCTGTTAATTTTTCTTCAATTCCTTCTCCAGTATCTGATATCTCTATCTTTATGCTGTCTGTCCCTGCATCATAAGCTGTTTTTACTTCTAATGTTCCGCCATTTTTCATGGCTTCTCTGGCATTGATAAGTATGTTCACGAATACCTGCCGGAGCTGCAGCTGGTCAGCCATTGTAATTGGCAGGTCTTTGTCGATATCTTTCACGGTCTTTATGTGTGCCATGGTGCCGGGAGACACGGAAGATTGAATTAATGAAAAGCTTATCGCATTATCGAGAATATCATTTACGTTTGTGGCCGCGAGCTCCAGTCTTGGCGGTTTGGCATAGGTCAGAAGGCTTTTTAGAAGTAATTCGATCCTTCTGATCTCATCAATTGCTCTGAATATTGATGCCCTGTCCTGCTCCGGGAATGCCGGTTCTTCCGCAAGGACCTCCACTGATATTTTGATGCCTGCAAGAGAGTTTTTTATTTCATGGGCCAGTCCCGCGGCCCACTCTCCCACAAGCTTCATCTGCTCTGCCCGTTTCAATGTCTCCTCGATTCTTTTGCGCTCTGAGATATCTCTGTCGATCGCCAGTATATATTCATGTCCCATGAATTCAAGCAGTCCGGCACATACTTCGACAGGGAAGGCTGTACCGTCTTTTCTGAGGTGTGTTATCTCTGCCTTGACTGTTTCTCCGTTTCTCATGCGTTCTATAAGACCGGGAGCCTCCTGAGATGCTTCAGGAGTATCTATGTCTTTTATAAGGTTAAGCTCCAGAAGCTCATCCAGTGTATATCCGTGCATTTCAGCCGCTGCCCGGTTTGCAGAGACGATCTTTCCGGTATGTTCGCTTCCGGCATCTATCATGAAAATGGCATCCACGGCATTTTCAAACAGCATCCTGTAGCGTTTTTCACTTTCCTGGATCTTATGAATGTTCGTATTTAGAGAGAGGGCCATTTCATTGAATGAGTCTGCAACTTCTCCGAACTCGTCTTTCAGTCCGGCGATCCTGTGGTCCAGATCGCCGCTTTTTAACCTGCGGGTCGCGTTCAGGAGAACGTTTACAGGTCTGGTGAAGCCTCTGATAAAGACGAAGCCCAATCCTCCTGCCAGAAACGGCACTAGTAATACAAGTATATAGAGAATGCGCTTGGTCCGTTCGATCTCCATGAGAGAGGAGAGGGTCCTGGATTCAAGCTTTATGCTTGCCATTCTTATCATATCGTTGACCTTTGTGACCAGAAGCTCCCCTTTTCCAAAGGCCTTGTCCTCTTCTATGGCCAGCCTGTCATTATCAGCTCTAAGGGTAAACAGTCTGCTTATCGCCTTTTTATATTCCTGTATCTGATAGTTCAGATCGTTCAGCTTCTGTTCCATATCTTTTGAGTGATGACAGTCAAAGCAGGTGTGAGCCAGGTTTTCCATGCCTCTTACATTTGAAATGACCGTATCAATATTTCTTGCATACCGTGTGTTCTTCAGGTTGAGATCTGACTGTACCTTTTTTATCTGAAGTAATAGTTTTTCTCTGAGAAGCTCAACCTGATGGAGTGTTAAAAGGTCATCCAGTTTGGAGGTTGACGTTTCATTGACGGTAATTATATATATGCCTCCTAAAAAGAAGACCAGTGAAAAAAGGCTTAGACCTGTCAGTATCTTCTTTTTCATTAATTTATGTAATCATATGTTTCAAGATCGAGGTTGATCTCTTTTATATAGTTATATACACTCGAATAATCATCACCCGCAGTCTCAATAAATCTCTTTGCCCTGAAATTCTTCAGGACCCTTCTGCCTTTATCATCATTGTGCATGTTAAGCAATGCCTCTTTCAGGCTTTCTTTAATAGTATCGTCAAGTTCTTTTCTTAAAGCGAGCGCGTTCTCCGGTACATCAGGGGACCTTTTGAGGATGAGCAGATCCTTCTCTATGCTTTCATCAATAGCCGCAAGATAATAATAAACGGTATTTTTTGCGGCCCCTATATTCGCTTTTTTATTCAGAACGTCATATACGGCATCTTCGTGTGTTCCGGTAAAATATGTTTCTTTGAAATAGGTGCTGTAATCAGGGATGTTGTTCTCTTTAAAGAAGGCAAGGGGAAGAAGGTAGCCGGCTGTTGTTGCCTTGTCTACAAAAGCAAATATTTTGCCTTTCATATCGTTTATTGTTCTGATACCGCTGTCTGTTCTGACAAAGATCAGGCCATAGTATGTTGATGTCCCATCAAGGCTCACGGGCCTGGCACAGGGTTCAACATTCAGTTTGGCATGCGCAAGTGTATAGGTGAAACTGCCGAAGAAAGCACCGTCCAGGTCATTAGACACAAAATTCTCAATAATATTATTGTAACGTGTAAGGACCTTCAATTTTATGTTTACCCCTGTTTTTTCTGAAAGATATGCCGCAAGCGGTTCGTAGCGTTCGAGCTGTTCAAAGATATTGCGTTCAGGGATAAGCCCGATCAGTAGAGTTTTTTTTAGGGCAATTTTTTTGTCTTCGGTCAGGGCAGGGCTTGTGCAGCCTGTCATGACAGCGGTGCATAGGACAAATGTAATGAGCATACGTTTCATTTTCAAAAACCTAATTTGCCAGTAGCTATAGATCAACTGACAAATATTCTTTAATTTTCAGGCCTTAACTAATATTTATCAGATTTTTGACCATAATGCTACCCTGTATTTGAAATTGGTCTGGTACTGCCTGCCCGAACGAAAATATATAACATTGAGCAGGTTGCAGGAAATGAGAAGACGGACCGGAGCAAAGAGGTGATGATTCTTCTGCATGAATTTGCAGCATATAAAGATTAATGATCGCAGGTAAAAGTAAATATAAAAAGGGCCCGGAATAACCAGGCCCTTTCACATAGGTATTTTTAAATTTTTATCTATGCTGTGTTATTACGGTACCGGATATGCAAAAAAATTCATTATCACATTACCTAAGACAGTTACTTTGCCGGCAATTACCTCCACGGCCTCGATTTTTAATGGACTGTGCCGTTCAGCTTCGATCAGAACAAAGTAGACATCATTTAAGATCATGATCTCTGCGAAACCTGCTTCGTTCGTGGTCCAGGTTCCCTGCAATGCACCGAACTCATCAAATAATTTTACCTTGGCACCACTTACAGGCGAATTACTGCATGTTCCCGGAGTCCCATTGTCGCTCATAAGAGTGATCATGATACGTCCATCTGTTTGTGCAAGCATTATAGTTGGAGCGAAACCTGACGGACCTGCCTTCACTGATGTAAGCATCTGACTATGAAATCCTTTTTTCTCAAATTTCAGGTCATGGTCCCCCGGGATAAGACCGTCGAACTTATAGACACCCTGTGCATCGGTTTGAACAGGATTCTGCCCGGGATAATCTACTGCAACAGGCTGAATACCTGCCGGCTCAAAGAGAGTAACAGTGACCCCCTCAAGGACAAGATCGTCATTTGCGTCATCCGGTGTTCCTGAATCCCCAATTACGACACCGGATATCTGTCCCTGTGTCATGGCAAGGGTTACGTCGCCTATTGATGTTTCATTGGCAACGAATACCGTGATATCTTCCAGCATGACCGTTTCATGTTCGTCTGCCTCGATCCGGATATCATATATGTCCGGCAATAGTTGTAACCAGGCCACCCCTGAGGCATTGGTTGCGGTAACACTACTCTTTTCTGCACCTGTCTGGTCCAAAGCGGTTACAGTTACACCCGCGAGCGCTGTATCGTCACTACTGTCAGACGGTGTTCCGTTATCTCTCAGTACCCTGACTGTTATACGGCCGTTCTTCGAATCATTTATCGCTTTGATCACCGGTTTGAACTTTACACGTTTTACCCCGGGCGCATGAGTGGGAGGACCGTTGAAAACGAAACTTTTAGTAAGGTCAAAGTCCAAGGTTAGATCCGAGGATAGTTCAGTAACTACATTGACCGGCGGATCAATATTTACCTTTATGCCGTTCTTTGTCGCACTGGGAAATGACATGTTTCCCAGTTCAGTGTTGAACGTATATCCATTTGACACATGGGCATTATCCGAAAGCACTACAGTGCCTGCGTCCACAATAAGGCGTGCCTGATCATACGAGCCAATGGGTATATCAGCCACAACAATTGCTTCAGCAACACCTCCGGTCAATGGCATAAGGTCGATCTCAACCGGGGGTAGAAGCATCTGCTCCTCAAACCCGCCTCCATCAGCATGGCGTACCCATACTTCCCGGATAACAACACTGGCCGATTTAACGTATTGAAAGGGGAATGGCGCATCCGTCACAGAAATCCTAAGCGTTCCGCTGCTATCTGATCCTGATGCAGTAACTGGATCAGACCCTCCGCCTCCGCTGCCGCACGCGTAAAAGATCAAAGTCAATATGATTGAAATAAAACCCAAAAATCTTTTCATTTTAAGTGCCTCTCCTTAGTTTAGTGTTATTAAATTGAATTGTATCAAGTAATCGGGTCACCCGCAAATTTATCTTTGGAGATCACTGTTCCATTTAAAATAGTTGATTAGAACATTTGACAAACGGATTGAATTAGATTATTCTATAACCATGGAACTATCGAACTACTCAAAGATCTTTAAGGCATTATCAAATGAGCAGAGATTGAAGATCTTTATGATGATCTATGATAATTGCTGCGCACCTGAAGGAACGAAGATGGGATCAGAACTCCGGTTTGTTAATGATTCGTGCTGCAGTACAAAAGGCGGGATCGAAAAGGCCTTTACAAAGATCTGTGACTGCATGGATCTGTCCCGGTCAACGATCTCGCACCATTTCAAGGAATTGCAGAATGCAGGGCTTATTACCTGTGAAAGGGAAGGTCAGACGTATAGATGTCATGTTAATGAAGAGATGGTCAATGCGATAAAGAATTTTCTGAAGTGATTTTTTTTATATTGTTAGTTCGATAAACATAAAACAATAGAAATGGGAAGTGGGTGGTTAAGACCTATATGCATTTGGGAAAGTTTGTGTTGGGAGACAATGTTAGATAAAATGAAAATATAAATGAAGGAGATATGAAAAGATGAAAAAAGAAGATACAAAAAAGATCGTTAGAGAAGGTTATGCAAAGGTTGCTTTACAGAATAGTTCCTGCTGCGGTCCAACAAGTTCATGCTGCGGCACATCTGATCCGGCACAGGATATCAGCATGAAGATCGGTTACAGCGAAGAAGAACTTAAGGCAGTTCCTGAAGGAGCAAATCTGGGACTCGGGTGCGGAAACCCTGTGGCCATCGCATCATTGAAAGAGGGCGAAACGGTTCTTGATCTTGGTTCAGGGCCGGGGCTCGATTGTTTTCTTGCTGCTGATAAGGTTGGTGACACAGGAAAAGTTATTGGCGTTGACATGACCCATGAGATGCTTGAAAAGGCAAGAGAGAACGCGGACAAAGGAAATTATTTAAACGTTGAGTTCCGGCTCGGGGAGATCGAGAACCTGCCGGTTGCCGATAATTCGGTGGATGTAGTCATATCAAACTGCGTTATCAATCTCTCGCCTGACAAAGAGAGAGTTTTCAAGGAAACCTTCAGGGTATTAAAGCCGGGCGGCAGGATAATGGTATCGGATGTTGTGCTGTCAAAAGAGCTTCCTGACTTTCTGAAGAATTCTGATGAAGCATATATTGGCTGTATTTCCGGAGCGCCGCTGAAGGACGAATACCTCAAAACTATAGAAAATGCCGGATTTAAGGAAGTAGAAATAGTTAATGAGGTATCGATCCCGGTTGATGACTGGATCAGTGATCAGGTCGCAGCATCATATGGTGAAAAATCAGGCATTCCATCTGAAAAGGTAAAGGAATCTTTAGGTTCTGCTTCAAGTGTAAAGGTCAAGGCCGTTAAGTAACGGCCGGACATGAGAAGAGGAGGTGAAGGAAATGTTCTTTCATGAATACTGGTGGATATTACCGATCGTAATGATAATTGTCTGTTTTATTTTTATGAGAGGCCGTGGCATCTGCGGTTGTGGTTCATGTGATGAAGATAAACATGATCAAGGATCGGCAAGAAATATACTTGATAAGAAATATGCAGCCGGTGAGATCGATAAAGCGGAATATGAGGAGAGAAAGAAAACAATTATCAATTAACAATTAGTAATTACGAACCTGAATCATCACTGAAATTCGGTACAAGTCAACTAAGACAATCAATGGGGGATAAAAGACAAGGCATGTTATCATATTCAGACTGAAATTAAAGAATGGAATGCTGATATGCCAATTGAGAGTTCACATGCTGAGGTTTTTAAATCCAAACGCGATATCAAGTTAACAATATTTGTCTGGAGCACATCTATCCTGCTCTGGCTTTTCTCCTATAGTATCATGGTCTCAAAGGGCCCGTTCAGTGAACGGCTTATCGGGATCTTCATCACCTTGTTGGCAGGTTTTGCAGCTCCATGGTTCTGGCTCACAACCCGATACCGGGTTTCTTCGACATCACTTTACATGCAGACCGGGATGCTGCATAAGGAACTTAAGTTAAGAGATATCCGGCGGGTTACGTATAAGGGGCCGGGGGGAGGGTATAACTTTGCTTTCTCCCGCGACTCCCTGCATATCGAGGTCGAAGGTTCAGAACGCGGATACCGGATATCGCCTCTGGACCGCCGCGGATTCCTGACAGCTCTGGAAAAACGATGTGAACATCTGAAGGCTGAGGGAGAAAACCTCGTTTTGTTATCCACGTAGTTTGATCGATATTCTCTGTTTTTTAGTGTCTTGTGACCTGGGCTGACCCTGCAGATTTAATTTATATGAGTTTTTCAAAGACGAATGATGAATGTCGAATAAGGAATTACGAAGGCAGAAGTCAAAGACAATCTTAGATATTCTTCATGCTTCGTTACTGGGCAGTTTTTGATTTCATCTGCAGCAGTGCCGCGCGTTCACGACGGAGTTGTTTTCTATTGACAGACTTGGTATGGGGCTTGGTTTTTTTTGCACGCGCCGCATCTGCATCGGTTTCACTTTTCCAGCCGACACTGTCAAGGAACTCTTTATATGTTCCTTCAAATAAAGTCACTTTTCCGTCATCAAAGACTATCAGGCGGGTGGCCAGTGCGTAAAGCATCATTTCACTGTGAGTGACTATAATTACAGAGCCGTTGAATGCATCTATGGCCTCAACCAGGGAATCATTGGATTCCATGTCAAGATGGTTTGTCGGCTCATCAAGCATGAGCATGTTCGAGGGGCTGACAAGCAGTTTGCCGAGCAGTACACGGCTCTTTTCCCCTCCGGAAAGGACGAGGATCTTTTTTAACGCGGCATCTCCTTTAAACATCATGGTGCCGCATATTTTACGCGCCGCACCCCGGTTGCCGTCAGGATGAACGCTCATGATCTCCTGTTCAATGGTCTTGTTCAGGTCAAGGCGGTTTATATTGGTCTGGCCGAAATAAGACATCTTCAGCTGATCATGATGACAGACAGCATCAGTTTTACTTTTGATCTCGTTTGCAAGCAGATTCAGCAGTGTTGTTTTTCCCTTGCCGTTCTTTCCTATAATGGCTATACGGTCTTTCTTTCCTACTGAAAATGTCAGCCCATCGATCAAGGGAGTATAATCATTATCAAAATCAAAAGAAAAAGAGAGGTCTTTAACCTCCATAAGCAGCTTCCCTGTAAAAGGCGCTGATTTGAAAACGAAATCAAGGTTCTTTATCTCTGTCAATTTCTCAAGTTGTCCTTTTTTCTCCAATAACTTTACCCTTGACTGAACGGCCTTGGCCTTGCTTGCTTTTGCCCTGAACCTGTTTATGAAATCTTCTGTTTCTTTGCGTTTTTTATCATCGTTCGTCCTTGTCTTTTCGTGTATCTCTTCTTCCATAAGCAGCTGCTGATATACCTTGTCTGTCGGGCCGGCTTCTTTCCGCATTTTACAGCGGTGTATGGCCATAGTGTGTGTAGTCACCCCGTCCATGAAATCACGGTCATGGGTGATAATGATAAGTTCTTTCTTCCAGTTACGCAAAAACTGTGTAAGCCAGCGAAGAGATACAATATCAAGATAGTTGGTAGGCTCATCAAGCATTAGAAGATTAGGGTCGGAAACAAGCACTTTCGCAAGATTCAAGCGGACCTGATATCCCCCTGAAAGGTCCCATGGATTGGTATTGAACTCGTCAATCGTAAACCCGAGTCCCATAAGAATGATCTCCGCTTTATATGTCTGGTCAATGCCGTCCTCTGTGTTCTGAAGACTCAGGCACGCCTCTTTCAGGACAGTTTTTCCGGTAAAGCTTATATGCTGTGACAGATGGCCTATATTATATCCCTTTGGAATATTGATGATTCCTGAATCAGGGCGGTCCTGCCCCAGTATCATTTTAAAGAGAGTGGTTTTGCCATGCCCGTTTCTGCCGACAAGTCCGACACGTTCACCCGGATTAAGGATGAAACCTGCCTTTTCAAAAATGACCTGACTGCCGTAACATTTATCTAAGTTGTTTACCTGTATCATTTTATAACCCTGAAGCTTCCTCATCGAGCAGGTCGATATCCTGGTCTGGTATGGGAACGGTTTTTCGCGGTTTTCTTCCCCTGGTTGATTTGCCCTTGGTTCCACTCTTGTTCCGGGTTTGGATATCTGCCAATAAGTCTGTAAAGCTCTCACCAAACTGAGCGATCTTTTTATCCAGCAAAGACAATTTCATTTCTGACATGCTTCTCCTTACCTTTTTCTTTTTGAACGATCCATTAATAGTAATTTTTAATTAGTTATCCGGACATTCGCGGTTATATTCAGGCAGGAGACTATCATACATTAATCTGATGAAAAAAGAAAATGCAGGGGAAAATAACAAGCCTTGGGGTAACGTATTGCTTAGTCCCAATAATTGTCACTATAAAAGATTTGATCCTGCCCATTAGCAGGCATTTACCCACGTTCCAGTAATTTGCAAACAGCTTTTACAGGGGTTTTTGTCAATTTTTGAATTAGGGTAAATGGTATTGATGCGATATTGTACTGCCTGTCAATATGATCCAGCATAGCCAGCCACAGCTTTGCCGTCATTTCAGAATCGTATAAGGCCCGGTGAAAAACACCATCAGCAGGAATGTTCGCGTACTTTATCAATGTGCCTAATTTATGATTACGAGCGCCTTGATAAATTCTCCGGGCCGCAAGCATTGAACATGCGAATTGCCCTGAATATTTTCTGGATATTTTCCTGAACTCCGCATCTAAAAAACGCCTGTCAAATGATGCATTATGCGCAACGAGGTTATTATCCCCAATAAAATCAGCGAATTCATGCATTACCTCCTTACAGGGCAGGGCATCTTTCAACATTCTGTTAGTGATCCCGGTATAATTTTCAATGAAGCTGCTAATACGCCGACCGGGATTCATTAACGCCTGGTAGCGCTCTTTTATCTCCCCGTTCTCAATGCGTACAGCCCCTATTTCAATTGCCCGATCTCCATTATCAGGAGAAAGGCCCGTAGTCTCAAAATCCAGTATGACAACAGTATCGGCCCTGGACATAATATCATCTCCTTTTTCTTTAGCCGGTGGGTATTCCATAAGCGCTGACCGCTCACAGATTATCGATAATACAGATAAACCGGTGTTTTGTAAATGTCCTTCACCCTAATAACCTTGATCGGCTCAGATGCCGGCAGGGCAAATGTATTGCTCACGATCAGGACATCATTTATATTATCCCGCTCCAGTTTGTCCTTAAGAGAAACCATGCCGCCCGGGAACAGGTAGCATGTAAGAACTGCGGCCCCGGACAGGTCGGCATGCAGGAAGTCCCTGCGATAGAGTGTAAGATTGTTCAGTCCTGAGACAGATTTGCGGATCGATGAGAACAGCCATGGAACTAATGATAATTCATAACCAACTATCTGCCGGTGCGGGAACTTTTTGGCAAGTCCCACAACAAGTGTTCCCCATCCGGATCCCAGATCCACTATAGGCCCTGTTCCTGAATTTTCTGCAGCTGCTGCAATTGCCCGGGAAACCTTGCCTGAACTCGGTGAAGGTGAAATGCCGGTTTTCATTGATGTCAATACGATCAGGATACCGGCGATGGTGATGCATGCTATAAGGATGATCTCAATTATCAACATGATGTCCGGGATATTAGATGGACCCGGCGGCTACATTCATTTAATTCCTTTAGTTGCTGCTCTTAGTTCTTTCAATATTTCTTTAATTGCATCCACACTGATCCTTTTTGTGAACCGGATCTTGCTGATGAATGCAGGTTCTTCTACTATGTTGATCAGGTCAGTTTTTTGAATGATAGTATGAGGAGTCATGTTATATGACTTTGCGTATTTTTCTCTGATATCAAAAACCTTTCGGAAAACGATTTTCCTGTTCTCTGGAAGTCTGCCGTATCCGCGTATCTTTCTGTATTTGTCTTCCGGGTCTCTGGTGTAATCCTTGTTCTGGATCTGTACATTCTTCAATAGAAATGGCTCTAATAATTTCTTTGTATACAGCTTTGCTAAAATTATATCTTTTAATACAAGCAGATGAATGACATCATTGATAGCATAATCAAGAGCCCCTTCATCTATAGGCCTTTTTGTCCAGTTATGCTGCTGATATTTCCTTTTCTTTTCCAGAAAGATCCCGAGTTCGGATGCAATTATTGAATGAAGGTCTCTCTTATCATAATTAAGGAGTTCAGTAGCCGGTCTCAGGTCCAGTATTGATTTAATTTCTATATTGGCGGAGTTTTTAAGCATTGACAGGTCGCTTCCCGCATCATACATTACTTTCAGGGTGTTCGGATTCTCAAAGAGCAGTTTAAGGGTATCGTTATCGATGTTGAATGGATCAATGATGACATTGTTCACTCCATCGAAGATCTGCGCCAGGCATAATTTTTCTCCGTACACGTGCAGGTTGGATTCCACTTCTATATCCAGGGCGATAATATGAAGTTCTTTATCATCAAACCTCTTCAGGTATGATAAAAGTTCGGAATTGTTTTCAATTTTAAGGTAATTCATAAATATCTCTTTTCCGGTGTATATTACGATATTTGGCCTGTTTGGAACAGCCCCTGAATTTAATAGTTCCTGCATATAATAGCAGGCTTTGGTAAAAGTAGTCAGTTTGTGCAGTTCGGAATTACAAAAGAACGGTGTGGCCCCATACTTTTCTCAAGCGGGTGTCCGGCCTGAGACATTTAGAAAAACCTTTAAATTCAAAGTGTTCAGTATTCTGCTCTTTCCTGTTTATTGAGCCAGGTTCTGTTGTAAAAGTGTTATGTCTCTGCTGCCGGTTATTGGTTTTTCTCTAATTTGAAACTGATCTTACATTGAGAATAAAAATTTTTCAAAGAAATAAATAGACCTATAAGATAATTCTATTTTTATTTCAGATATTTTGTGATATAACTAAAGGATGAAAGTGATGTCTCGGCCCTTATAATATCTTGCTATCTGTTATTGTGAGTAATAAATCTGTGCAGAGAAGAAATTTTAATAGAATTAAGGCAGCTTTAATTGCAAAGTTTACCTGCGGCAATAAGGTCTGCTCCGGTCATGTAACTAATCTTTCGGAAACCGGTATGTATATTCACGCTGATATAAAATTCCCCTTTGATTCGATGTTTGAGGTTGATATCTCTTTGAAAGAAAAGTCTTTAAAGGTCCCTGTCAAGGTCAGCAGATTAGTAAAAAGAGGTAAAAACTATGAAACCATGGCTGTTGAGGTTATAAAGCCGCATGAAAAATATCTGGAATTTATAAACAGTCTTAAGCATACAAATAAATATAAAAAAAACTCCGCAAACAGACATCATAACAGCCATTGAAAACCTGTCAAATCCTTTTAATAATAACTGGTTGAACCGCTTGAACATTCGAACGCCTCCTTTCCCTTTTTGCATTTTCATGCAAGTGAGTTTATTCTATAAAAATGGCAGAAATTGAATATGAGCAGTTTGGAATTACAAAACAAGAGTTCGATTCCATTTACGCAAGAAAAGATAAAATACGCAATTATGTTTTCGGGATAAGTTCAGCAGCCGGTATCCTTACAGGATGTATATACGGTATTTATCTCTCAAATGGTCTCTATGAAACTGTATTATTTATTCTATTCTTCGGCTGCTTCCTCGGCAGTCTGTTCGGCGCGGTGTTCACTATTACGACTGTAAAGATATTGTATGTCCTTTTCCTGTATATCTTCTCTCCAGCCTACAGAAACAGCAGGAAGTATCTCTCCGCAACCTCCAAAGTGGCAGCACGTAAGGAGTGAAAGAACGGTTCAATTAGTTTAAGTATCCTTTTCCCTATGTTTACAGTGAGCTTTATTATAGAGTTTCTTTATCAGGTCTAATATAAAAACTTTAGTATTTCACTGTTTAGGTCGAAAAATATATATGAGAAAGGATCATATATGATAATAGTCGGAGAAAAGATCAACACCAGCCGCGAAAAGATAGCTGAAGCTGTAACAAACAGGGATGTTGATTTTATTGTTCAGACAGCCCGGGACCAGGCTGATGCAGGGGCCAGCTTTATCGATGTTAATGCTGGAACTTTGCTGGAGAAGGAAACAGAAAGTCTTTGCTGGCTCATCGAAACAGTCCAGACCCACATTGATCTGCCGCTATGCCTGGACAGTCCCGATCCCGCGGCCCTGTCCGAAGCGATCAAACATCATAAAGGCGAACCAATGATAAACTCGATCTCACTTGAGAAAGACCGTTATGAGTCGCTCCTTCCCGTAATAACCTCTTATCCCTGCCATGTGGTCGCGCTTTGCATGTCACAGACAGCAATGCCTATCAGTGTGGAAGATAGAGTAGAGGCTGCTTCAGAACTAATAAAAAGACTTACGGAAAATGGAATACCTATTGAAAAGATATATGTAGACCCGCTGGTACAGCCCGTGTCTGTTGATGTCCGCATGGGGATCGCAATTGTCGGGGCCATCAATAAGATCATGCAGGATTTCCCGGGGGTCAATACTATCTGCGGACTTTCAAATGTGTCTTTCGGTCTTCCCCGAAGGGGCCTTATTAACCGGAATTTTCTCGCTCTTGCGATGGCAAATGGTCTGTCTGCCGCGATACTGGATCCGACTGACAAAAAACTCATGTCAACGCTTATCTCTGTAGAGATGCTATTGGGAAGGGATGAATATTGCGAAAAGTATATAGATGCTTATCAGAATGGGATTTTAGATTAAGAATAGGGCTACTTTGTCCCTGATATATAAACTCAGCATTAAACGAAACATTTATAATTATTAACCCGGAGAATTAAAGGGGGTAAAAAATGAGTAACTTCGAAGCATTGACCGAGGCTATTATAAAGTCAGATATTAACAAAGCTGTTGAGGAGACAAAAAAGGCGCTTGATGCAGGCACGGACGTTCAGGATATTCTTGATAACGGGCTTATCGCGCCGATGGACGAGGTCGGTGCCAGATTTGCATCAGGTAAAATGTTCGTTCCTCAGATGCTGCGCTCTGCAAAGGCCATGCAGGAGTGTATGAAATTGATCCAACCGTTCTTTCAGGAACAGGAAATTAATTTTAAGGGCAAGGTTGTTATTGGAACAGTTAAGGGTGACCTTCACGATATTGGAAAGAACCTTGTTTCCATGATGATGGAAGGCGCCGGATTTACTGTGATAGACATTGGAGTGGACATTCCTGCTGATGTTTTTGTTGAAAAGGTCAAAGAGACCGAAGCGGACATACTGGCAATATCTGCGCTGCTTTCAACCACAATGCCCGGCATGAAAGAGACCATTGATGCGTTACAGAATGCCGGCCTGCGCGATAAGGTAAAGATAATGATAGGCGGGGCACCGGTAAGTGAGAGCTTTGCCGGACAGATCGGGGCTGATTCTTATGCACCTGATGCGGGTTCGGCAGTTATTGAAGCAAAGAAACTGCTGGGATTGTCTTAAGAGATAATTTATATAAAGGAGTCAATAATGAGATCACCTGATATCCCTACATTTCAACCACGACTTAAGGTCTTAAACCGCGAGCAGGTCTTGGCCATACATAATGCCGCACTGGAGATACTCGAAAAGACAGGGTTCAAGATGGAACATGCCGGGGCGCGTGATATGCTCGCAGAAGCCGGGTGCACGGTTTTCAACGGAGACTGGGTAAGGATGCCGGCGTACCTTGTTGAGAACGCGCTTAAGACAGCTCCGCGTCAAGTTTGTCTTTACGATCAGAAGGGGAACAAGGCGATGCCGCTTTTTAATAATAATTCATTCTACGGTACGGGCTCGGACACAGTTTATACTGTAGATATTGAAACAGGCGAACGCCGCAGGACCCTCCTGTCGGATGTGGCCAATTTTGCAAAACTGGTGGATGGGCTTGAAAACATTTCTTTTGCAATGTCAATGTCAAACCCGGATGATGTCCCGGTAGAGGCCGTCTATATTCATGCCTTTGGCGAAATGGTCAAAAATACAAATAAACCGATGGTGTTTATTGCTGACAGCGGAAAGGACATAGCAAAGATCTATGAGATCGCGTGCGCAGTAGCGGGGGGCGAAGAGCAGCTGCAGCAGAAGCCATTCCTTTTAAATTATTCGGAGGCGATCAGCCCCTTGAGGTTTCCTGAGAATGTGCTTGAAAGACTTATTTTCTGTGCTGAAAAGAAGATACCTATTTGCTTTCCTTCAGGCTCAAATGCCGGAGGCGGGGCTCCCGTAACACTTGCAGGCGCAATGGCCATGGGTATTGCTGAAAACCTTGTCGGCCTTGTTGTACATCAACTTGCCGGTAAAGGATCGCCGTTTTTGTTCGGCCCGAATGTCAGCGTCCTTGACATGAAGTCCGCGGTCGTTTCTTACGGCTGTCCCGAATGGAGCCTTACACAGGCCGCGCTTGCTGATATGAGAGACGAGCTATACGGGCTGCCGGTCTGGGCATACGCGGGCGCGTCGGATTCAAAGGTCATGGATGCCCAGGCGGGCGCTGAGTCCATGTTCTCTATTGCAACTGCCATGCTTTCCCGCGCAAACCTCATCCATGATGTTGGATATCTGGAGTTCGGCACAACCTCTTCGCTTGAGATGGTGACAATGGCTAACGAACTTATAGCCATGAGCCGCTTTTTTACAGCCGGAATACCTGTTGATGATAATACTCTGGCGCTCAAGGTCATAGAAAAGGTGGGTACCGGCGGACCGGGCTCTATTTTTCTTACAGAGGACCATACATTTGAAAATTTTGAAAAGGCAAACTTTCTGCCGAACCTGATCGACCGTTCCCGTTATGATGCCTGGGAAGGCGCAGGCTCCATGGACATGTACAAACGGTGTAATGCAGAGGCAAAGAGGATACTTGCCGAGCATCAGGTTGAATTGAAAACAGATGAGGTAATTAAAGAAATAGAACGGATAATTGCGAATTACTAATTGTGGAGAACTGATTTATTAATTACGAAAAAGGAATATATTTATGGGGTTGAATTCACCGTTTTTCTCAATGCTTGGCGCTGAAGATCTGAAGCGGATAGATCAGGCCGGGCGGCAGATATTGAAAAATATCGGCATCAGGGTCAACGATCCTGATGTGATTGATATGCTTAAAAATGCGGGTGCAGATGTAGATGCCGAAAAAGAGATAGTCAGATTTGATGGGGACTGGCTGGATGAGACACTCAGCCATGCCCAGTCGGAATTTGTCCTTTATTCGAGGGACGGCAATAATGATATACACCTTGGAGAAGGAAAGGTGAACTTTGCTAACGGAGGCAGAGTATTTCAGATACTGGACCTGGCTACAGGGGGTTACAGGCCTACTATGCTCCGGGACATTATTCATACTGCAAAACTGGTGGACAGACTGAAATATATTCAATTCTATATTGTCTCATGCCAGGCCTATGACATTGAGCCGGAGCATTATCATTTAAATGATTTCTATCATGCATTTAATCATACCTCTAAACATGTTATGGGAGGGTGTGACAACATTGAAGGCGCGAAACAGATGTGGGAGCTCGCGTGCATAATTGCGGGGGGGGCGGATGATCTTAGAGAAAGACCCTTTGTATCTGTTATTACAAACGCCATAAGCCCTTTGACCATAGAGAGCAAAACACTTAATATCCTCCGTTTCTGTTGTGATAAGGGGATACCGGTCACCTGCGCTCCTGCTCCGATCGCCGGGGCCACCGCACCTGCCACACTGGCAGGGACCCTTGCTCAAATGCATGCCGAGTCGCTGGCGGGAGTGGCGATAGCTCAGGTGTTTGCTCCGGGGGCAAAGGTACTTTACGGGGCGGTGCCGACAGTAATGGATCTAAGGAAAGTTGAATTTACCATAGGCTCTGTAGAGATGGCGATGATGAACGCAGCTGCAGTCCAGCTTGCCAAGCTCTACAAATTACCCATCTACGGTTCCGGCGGTGTTACTGAGGCAAAGAGGCCCGATATTCAGTCAGGCACTGAAAAGACCTTTTCAAGTCTGATGGTGGCCATGGCAGGCGCTGACTGCATTCACCTTGCCGCAGGTATGCTTGATTCGGGAAATTCTATTTCATACGAGCAATATGTCATAGACAATGAGATCATAGGAATGATCCGCAGGGTTCTCGCAGGTATCAACGTGAATGATGACACTATCGGCCTTGATGTGATCGAAAAGGTCGGGCCGGGCGGTAACTATATAATGGAAGAACATACGGTTGACCATATGATGGAAGAATTCTTTTATCCTGACCTGTCGGTGCGGAGCATCTTTGATGTCTGGGAGAAAGACGGAAGGCCGAGCATGATGAGCAGGGCAAACAGTATGGTCAAAGAGATCCTGAAAGAGAAAAAAGACGGACTCCTGGACATTAAGCTGATCTCTGAAATTAAAAAAGTGTTTCCGGATATTGTGGGAATATGATGACTGCTAATTAAGAATTAAGAATTAAGAATTAAGGACAGCTCGGCATTTTATAATGTACTTGAGGCTGATATGACATATTGCGAAGATAAAATAAAGGATGAGTCCCTTCAGTCTGTCCGTATAATTGCATGCGGGGTTTTTGGTTCTGTGCTTGAGCAGTTAAAATTAGAGAGAAGATTTCCTGGGCTGAATGTAACATGTCTTCCGTCCAGCCTCCATGTCAATCCTGATGAGCTTAAGCAACACCTGCTCAAAGAGATCATGGTTTCAGAAAAAGAAAATGAGCGTATTATATGTCTATATGGAGAGTGCTTTAAGGACATTGATATTTTATGTGAAAAGTATGGAATTTCTAAAATAGAGGGTCATCACTGCTATGAGATATTTCTTGGCAGGAAGAGATTTCAGGAAATAATGAAAGATAACGCCAGAACTTATTTTCTGGAAAAGGAACTCATTCTTAATTTCGAAGAATACTGCGTCAAGCCGCTTGAACTATATGATGAAGAAATGAAGGAATTATTTTTCAAAAATTATGAGAGGCTGGTCTATATACGCCAGCCGTCAGATCCTGATCTTATGCCCGCAGTAAATAATATTGCTGATCTTCTCGGATTGTCTGTTATGGTTTGTGATGCGGACTATTTAAATTTTGAAAAGGCACTAATTGAACTGATAGGTCCTGAACATAAATGAAAAATACAAGGAATAAAAGAATTAAAAAGAAAAAACATAGCATTGGTTCTCCTAAGTCACGAAAGCCCAGAAAGGTCAGTTACTGGCTGAATGTCCTGCCTCATGACCTGTGGCTGGAAGTCCCGCGCGGCGAGACGGTCCTGCATGCGCTTCAAAAGGCAAATATAGATCTTGAAGGCGACTGCGGGGGAATTGTGAAGTGCGGTAAATGTAAGGTCAAGGTGCTTACATCAATTGATTTCCCCACTGAGAGTGAAGTACATGACCTCCTTAATGAAGATGAAATACATCAGGGGATACGCCTTGCATGCAGTACAAAGATAAAAAAGGACCTCGCTGTTTATATCGGTGAAGCGGATACACAGCAGGAATATTTCCAGATACTCAAGTCAGGTGAAACACCCATTATACAGCTTGATCCTGTTTTGGAAAAACAGCTCGTTGACCTTACTTCTCACGATCAAAATGACGGTTCTTCAGATCTGGACCGTATAAAACAAGAACTCGGACCTGAATACAAGGACCTGAAGGCCTCGCTCCACTGCCTTCAAATGCTGCCTGATATGTTAAAGACAACAGGTAACTACGGGGCGGCAGTGCTTAATAACAAAAACCTGCTGGCATGGCAAAGGTACGAGGAGGCGGCACGCTGTTACGGGCTGGTCTTTGACCTCGGGACGAGCACACTTGTCGGTAAACTCATCAGTCTGTTTGACGGCCGGCAGATCGCCGCTATTTCCCGTATGAACAGCCAGATCAAATACGGCACAGACGTGATCAGCCGTATTCAGCATGTAAAAGAAGATCCGGAAGGACTCAGCCTGATGCACGACTGCCTTATGAAGGACCTGAACCTGATCGTGAAACGTCTTCTGGAGGTTGGCAAACTTAAGCCGGAGGATGTCTTTGTTGCTGTTGCTGCCGGAAACACCACGATGCAGCATTTTTTACTTTCACTTGATCCCTCCGCTATTGCCGAGGCGCCTTTTTCACCTGTAATGACCGATGGAATAATTGTCAATGCAAACGAAACCGGTTTTAAGTTGAATCAGGAGTCCCTGCTTTATGTTATGCCTACAAAATCCGGCTATATTGGAGGCGACATGATCAGTGTGGTCCTCGCATCAGAGGTCGCGGAACAGGAAGATGAAATAATACTCGGACTTGATCTCGGCACCAATGGTGAGATATTCCTTGGTAACCGCAAAAGACTGATGACCTGCTCGGCAGCTGCAGGGCCGGCGCTTGAGGGGGCCAAGATAACCCATGGAATGATCGCCAGGGCAGGCGCAATAGAAGGCGTGAGATTCAAAGACGGAGAACTTATTTATAAGGAAGTAGGCAATATAAAGCCCCTGGGAATCTGCGGCAGCGGATTAGTAGACCTGGTAGCCGTACTCTTGAACTGCGGTATTATTGACAATGAAGGCCTTATCCGTCCGCCAAAAAAAGGACTCGCATATGGCCTGAGATCAAGGGTAATTGAAAGAGGGGATGTTTACGATTTTCTCGTTGCCTCTGAAGAGGAGAGCTATAATAAAAAGCCAATATATCTAACCCAGAAAGATGTCCGCGAACTCCAGCTTGCAAAGTCCGCTATCGCAGCTGGAATACAGACACTCATGGCTGAGATGGGCATAGAACTCAAGGACGTAAACCGGATATGTCTTGCCGGGGCACTTGGAAATTATATCAACCCTTACAGTGCAATGCGCATCGGTCTTTTACCAATGGTTGAACCCGCTATTATCAAGTCACTCGGCAATGCCGCCAGTACAGGCGCATCAATGGTGCTTTTATCAAAAGCTTACTGGCCGTGGGCAAATGAGCTTGTAAGGTTCATCGAACATATTGAACTTTCCTGCCGAAAAGATTTTACCGAACATTTTATTATAAATATGGACTTCCCCGAAGAGATCCCATGGGAAAGGCGTGCAGGAGATACTGAAAGCAGAGGCCAACACCCGTTCGAATTTAAAGACCAGCCATCGGAAGCGCAATAGTACAGACTTTATCCTTTATCTTTACGTCAGGGAGGGGTATAATGCATTCAATGAGTTTATTTTTCATGAAAAGGAGGGACTGAGATATGGGTGATAAAGGTGGTAAGAAAGATAAGGATAAAGCCGCAAAACAGACAAAAACAAAGAAAGACAAAAAGAAGGATAAAAAATAAGGGAGTATTGACGGATCGTTTCAAGACATGCTACAGTTGAAATAGAGTTTTAGGAGTTTTTGTAGTTGACGAGGCCACGAAGATTTTGATCTTTGTGGTTTTTTTTAGTAGTAAGATCTTCTGAGATTTAAATAATAGATAAGGAGGTACATAATTATGCAAGGAACTGTAAAATGGTTTAACGACGATAAAGGTTTTGGTTTTATTTCGTCTGAAGAAGGAAATGATGTTTTTGTACATCATACATCCATTCAGGGCGAAGGATTTAAATCCCTTGTTGAAGGTGACTCTGTCAGCTTTGACACTGAAAACGGCCCTAAAGGCCCTTCAGCGACCAATGTTGTAAAACTGTAATAAGATGCAGGAAGCTCCCCAATGCAAAGCTTGAAAGCATTGTAGGGAAACCTCGATAATTGCAACCCTGTCTTGTTTGAGTTCATGATAGACAGGGGGGCTTCATGCTTTTAAAAAGAGATGTAAACCCGGGACCATCAATGGTCCTCTTATCAAAAGCTTACCGGCTGTTGGCCAAAGGGCTTGTATGTTTTATCGCGCATTTTGAATGTACCTGCCTAAAAGATCTTACCGAACATTTTATTTCAAATATGGACTTCCCCTTTCGTTGACCTGTTAACAATGACAGTAGTTCAGTCAAATACAAGAATGCTATAATTTTTCGACTGATTATCATTGGTCGATCAAGGAGTATGTAGTGGTAATTCATGAATTACCACTACATTGCATATGTAAATCTCAATGTGTATAATAATTATAAACATACACATTGGAGGTGATAGTGAGAACGAATGTTGTTATTGATGACGAGCTTATGAACGGCGCTTTGAAGGCATCCGGATTGAAAACCAAAAAGGACGCTATAGAAGCTGGGTTGAAGCTTCTTGTTAAATTTCAGCGTCAGGCAGTGACCAAAAAGTATAGAGGGAAACTGAAATGGTCAGGGAATCTCGATGAGATGAGAACTGATAAATGATAGTTGTTGATTCTTCAGTCTGGATCGATTATTTTAACGGCAGGATAAATAATAAAACTGACTGGCTTGATGAAGCGCTTGGTATTGAACCGATAATTGTAGGGGACATTATACTGACCGAAGTTCTTCAGGGATTCCAGAGCGATAAAGATCTTAAGACCGCAAAAAATATACTTCTCGAATTCACATACATGGACATGGCAGGTCAGGAACTGGCTGTCAAAAGCGCAATGAATTACAGGACACTGCGTCAAAAAGGGGTAACTGTAAGAAAGACAATGGACGTAATGATAGGAACATTCTGTATCCATCACAATTTCTTTCTATTACATAATGACAAAGACTTTGAGCCGATGGAAAAGCACTTGAAGCTGAAAGTCATAAAGGTTTGATGTCCTTCCCTTTATTTCGCTATTTCTTTATCCGCTACATTTTTATCAGCTGCAGAAAAGAGTTCGGTGATCTTTTCAACAGGGGCTTCAACTGGGCCTGTTGTCATGACCGGAGCAGCATCGATAGATTCTACATCGAGAATAGAGGTGATCCTTTGGAGAGAGGAAAGTATCATGGTCTTTTCCCATGTCGCGAGTTTGGAAAGCTTGTGCATGAACTGGTCCTGAAGCATTGAAGGAGAAGACTGGGTCATGGATAAGCCGGAATCGGTCAAACGTATCAGGCAGCTCCGTCCGTCATTAGAGCTGCGGGTCCTCAGTACCAATCCCTTTTTCTCAAGCCGGTTGATGATCCCTGTGACAGTGGCATGGCTAAGGTGAACTTCTTTTGCAAGTCCTCCGGGTGTTATTTCATTCTTCTCAAAAAGCATTTTTAAACATATAAGCTGCGGCGAGGTTAAGCCGTATTGACGGGCAAGGTATGAAGAGTGCATATCAATAGCACGCATTATCCTTCGCACACTTAATAAAATACTTTCTTCGTAATGTATATTGTTGTCCATATTAGTGCTTTCCAGACCTTGACGGGATACCAATTATATAGTATATGTTACATAGATAATCAAAAGTAATTTTTTTATTATACAATATGTATGTTATTTTAAAATCATTAGCATGTTAAATAAATATGTCAGACAGGCCGCATCTGTCCGGAATAAAAAGCTTATATATTAAACAGTTAGCCCTTCGCCTGAATTAAATCAGATTATTTAGTATACTAATGATTCGTTGTATTCGAAGTTTCAATTGAATTTCAGGAGATTTCATGAAGATAGTTGACGATTCAAGGCCTGTTATAAGTAAG
Organism: uncultured bacterium; assembly: GCA_965603765.1. GTDB lineage: Bacteria > Nitrospirota > Thermodesulfovibrionia > UBA6902 > UBA6902 > CBFDEG01. The sequence goes on from CBFDEG010000009.1 coordinate 25,061, forward strand.
GAAAGAATATTCCGTTTGCTCGGTCAAAAAGACAAAGGGGTATCCGGCAGGCTTTCGAGGAAAATTAATAAGCATATTGCCGGGCTGGAGAAAACAATACAGCCTAAGGTCCTGTATACAACAAGAAAGATACGAAAGATAGAAGGCGGGACCCTTACTCTTGAAGGTGGTATAGAGCTTAAAAGCGCCAAGATATCAAAGACCCTCAGAAAGTGTGACAGTGTCACATTTTTTCTCGCGACAATAGGGGAGCAGGTAGATGATGTGATCAATACATCCCTGAATGAAAAGAAGCTTTCAGATGCTTACATATATGATGCGATCGGTTCTGCAGCGGTTGAGGCGACTGTAGAGGATTTCCAGAATAAGATGGACTCAGAGATAAAAGAAAAGAACCGGAGGACCACACTCAGGTTCAGCCCCGGCTATTGTGACTGGCAGATAAATGAACAGAAGAAGGTCTTCAGCGTTCTTGAAAATGACCTGATCGATGTTGATCTGAACGAGAGCTACCTGATGGCGCCGAGGAAATCCGTGTCAGGGGTGTTCGGTATCGGTAACAGCGATCTTGTTGATAAACATGAAACGAATCCGTGCAGGATATGCGGTATGCATAGATGTGTAGCACGAAGAGCATAAGGAAGGGTAATACATGAGTACGACCAATTTAGATAAGCTTAACGGTGCTGCAGGTATCAGATACAAGCCTTTAAGTGAAGAAGATATGAATACCATACACGAAACCTCGATGAAGGTCTTTTCCGAGATCGGTATCAAGGTTAATAATGATGAGGCCTTTGAGATGTTTTCCCGTGTGGCAAGTTCGGCGGACAGGGAGAACAAAATCATTAAACTTGATCAGGAGACGGTCATGAGGCTTATTTCGACTGCTCCTCCTGTAATTACACTATACGGACAGAAACCGGAACATACACTGCATGTTGGCGGAGAAAATGTATATGCAGGCACAGGCGGAACAGCGCTTTATGTTATTGAACCCGGAAAGGACGAACGCAGACAGGCAAAACTGAAGGATCTGAAGGACATTGCCCGTGTAGTAAATGAAATGAAGAACATAGATTTTTTTATGCTCCCTGTATTGCCGGCTGATGTTGATGATGAACATATCGATGTTAACCGTTTCGGCGCTGCCCTGAGCTATCAGAGCAAGCACGTGACCGGCGGTGTTTATACAATTGAGGGCATCAGGGAAGTGATCAGGATGGCTGAGATAATAGCAGGTTCTCCTCAGGCCCTGAAAGAAAGACCGCTTGTCTCTTTTGTCACATGCTGCGGGATCAGCCCGTTCGTGCTTGATGACCATTATAGCAAGCTGACACTGGAGGTGTGCAGGGCTGGTATTCCGGTTATCACTCCGGTAGAGCCTCTTTGCGGGTCGACATCTCCTGTTACCCTGGCCGGAAACTTAGTTGTGCAGAACGTTGATACGCTTGCGGGAGTCATGCTCACACAGCTTGCCAATCCGGGGTCGCCTGTTTTTTACGGCTGTATATCGAGCATATCTGATATGAAGGACCTGAAGTATCTGAGCGGAGCTGTTGAGATGGGGCTTATGAACGCGGCGGCATCACAACTTGCAAGAAACTACAACCTGCCTATCTATGCAACCGCGGGAATGTCTGACTCAAAGACACTGGACGCGCAGGCAGGTTATGAGTCGGCGATCACAAGCCTGCTTGTTGCCATGGCAGGAGGAAATTATATTCATGATGCAGCGGGACTGCTGGAATTCTGTATGACGGCAAGCCTTGAAAAATATGTTATTGATGATGAGATACTGGGTATGACCAAAAGGGCCTTACGGGGCATCGAGATAACGCCTGACAGTCTGGCCTTTGATGTTATGAAAAAGATCGGTCCCGGAGGACATTTCGTCTCTTCAAGACATACCCGTAAATTTATGAGGAAAGAGCAGTTCCATCCGAAAATAAGTGACCGCAGCACACGCGAGGAGTGGTTGAACAACGGCTCGCCGGATACCAGGAAAAAGGCCATGCAGCGTGTTGAAGAAATACTCGGTGCGCCATCCATCCCTGTGCCTTCCTCTGATGCAATGGAAAAAATCAGGTCTGAGATCAAAGGAATTGATAAAAACATAATATAAATTGCAGGGGCGGGTTTGAAACCCGCTTCTGCGATATATTGTTAAGGATAAATAATGATCATAATCGGCGAAAATATAAACGCGACCATCCCCAGAATAAAAGAACTTATCGTAAACCACGACGAGGCTGCGCTGACAGAGCTTGCCGTAAGGCAGGAAAGGTCCGGCGCCAATATCATTGATATTAATGTTGCAACCGGAGTGGGCAGTGCTGAAGACGAGATCAGGGACATGATATGGCTTATCGAGCTTGTAAAGGATAAGGTGGATTGTAAGATCTGCGTTGACAGCGCTGATACCGCAGTCCTGAGAGCAGGCATTAAGGCCGGCGGTGACAGGGTGGGGCTTGTCAATTCCGTTAAGGCCACAGACGCTAATATAGCGGAAGTGCTTCCCATTGCAGCTGAGTACGGACTTCCGGTCATAGCCCTTGCAATGGACGAAAATGGTATTTCCACTGACTCTGCCACGAGGCTCAGGGCATGTGAAAAAGTGATCAGGGGCGCTGAAGCCCATAATGTGCCGGTTGAGAATATATATTTTGACCCCCTTGTGATGCCTGTAAGTACAGACATTAATCAGGGAGCAGCAACACTTGAAACATTGAAGGGTATTAAAGATCAGTTCCCGAAGGCAAAGACAGTGCTTGCAGTCAGTAATGTATCATTCGGACTTCAGAAAAGGACCCTGATAAATCAGGCCCTGATACATATGGCCCAGTACCTTGCAGTTGATGCACTCCTTGTGAATCCGCTGAATGAGGAATTCATGCTGGCTGTAAAGGCCGGTGAAACGGTCATGGGAAGGGACAGACACTGCAGGAAATATTCCCGTGCAGTCAGAACGCAAAACAGTAAATAATTTAGGGGCCGGCCCCCGTGCCTGCCCTGTTTAAGGAGCGATAATGTCAGAACAGTTCAGACAGGGAGTGATAGTCAGGGAGCCTTTTAAGAGACTCTCTGATGATGAGATCCAAATATTAGACAAGGCCTCTACGCATATTCTGGAAAACCTTGGCCTTCAATGTTTTAATGAAGAGGCTGCGGACATATTCAGCAAGAACGGGTGTACGGTCAGCCGTCGCGACGAGCGTTCCTGGCTGGTAAAGATACCGTCAGCTGTTTTAAGGGAGTTCGTGTCAAAGGCGCCATCTAAAGTAAAATTAGGCGCGCGCGACCCTGAGAACTCTCTCATACTTGATGCAGAGGTTCCGCGTATCTATTTCGGCAGCGGCTCTGAAACGAACATATGGCTTGACGCGCACATGGAAACCTATGTCAGCGAAAATGACCCTGAAAAGAAAAAGAGGGTGGCTGTGTATACGCAGGAACGGGGCAACATCGAAAGGCTCGCGACTGCGGCAAGACTTGCGGAGCAGCTCGAAAATCTGGACTTTTTTATCCGGCCGGTAAATATACAGGATGAAGAAATAACCGAGGATAACCACGACGTAAATAAATTCTACGCATCCTTGAACAATACCGGTAAACATGTGATGGCAGGGCTTACAAGCCTTGACCAGCTTGATAATGTAGTGAAGATGGCTGAGATAATCGCAGGCGGTCCGGAGGCATTGAAGGAAAACCCTGTGCTTTCGTTTATAACCTGTACGGTCAAGAGTCCGCTTGAGATGGTGGATGATGCCACACAGAAGCTCATTGAGTTTTCAAAAAGGAGTCTGCCGTTCGTTGTTTCAAGTTCTCCCCAGGGCGGTTCCACGGCCCCGATACAGGAGGCGGGCATGGTGGCCCAGATCAACGCGGAGATACTTTCGGGTATTGCCCTTTCGCAGATGGTGAATCCCGGAGCTCCTGTGATATTCGGTAGTGTTCCGGTCAGGGCCAGGATGGACAACCTGCATGATATGTACGGAGCGCCCGAGTTCAACCAGTACAACCTGGACTGTGTCCAGATGGCAAGATATTACAAGGTTCCCTGTTATTCAACCGCGGGCGTAGGAGACAGTTCTGTCCCGGGGATGCAGGCGACCATTGAGAAAATGTTCACGCATATACCGATCGCAATGTCAGGCGCTCAATATATACATTATGCATTCGGTCTGCTCGACAGGACCAATATATTCTGCCCTGCACAGGCAGTGCTGGACAACCAGCATATAGGAATGATCAAGAAGTTTCTGGAAGCGCCGAAACTCGAGACGGATGACATGGAGTCGGTAATGGTGCAGATAACAAAGGTGTTCAATTCAAGACAGAAGCTGTACGCCCGGTTTGTCCGTAAAGGTCTCAGGGATGGAAGCATCTACTCCCACTACCCGTTTGAGAGCGACGGGGGAGACGGTATCATAGAAAAGGCGCTGGCAAGACTGGAGGAGATACTGGCAAGGCCGGTGAATTCTCTTTCGGATGATATTCAGAAAAGAATATTCCAGGAAGTACCGGGAATACTATCACAGCAGAAATAAACCAGAGTGTACGGGCGGAAACCCGCCCCTACAGTTTATATTTAGAGGAGGAAACATGGACAGCACAACACTTATTAATGATATAAAGACGAACGTCATACAGGGCAGGGTAACAAGTGATGACGAAGGTTTTGACGAGGGCTTTGAAGGTAAACCCGCAACCGTTGAACTTATAGAAAAGGCGCTTGAAGATGGAACAGATATCAAGACCCTTATTGTAGAAGGCTTGACAGACGGTATGAACATTGTGGGTGAGCGCTTTGAGAGCGGGGAGTACCTGATCCCGGACATGCTTGCAGCTGCCGAGGCAGTGGGGCAGGCCATGGACATATTGTCGCCCCATCTTGAAAAGGCAGGGGTAAAGAGTAAAGGGAAGTTCCTGATCGTAACGGTCAAGGGTGATCTCCATGATATAGGAAAGAACATTGTCTCGATAATGCTCAAGGGCGCGGGCTTTGAAATAGTTGATATGGGTACCGACGTGCCTACTGACAATATAATCAGTGCAGTTGAGACGCATAAGCCTGATTTTCTGGGTATGTCTGCCCTGCTTACAACAACAATGCGTGAGATGCAGAATGTTATTGATGGCCTTAAGTCAAAGGGGCTGAGAAACGATTGCAAGGTATTGATCGGTGGAGCGCCGACCTCTCCGGAATTTGCGGAGAAGATAGGTGCGGATGTGCATTGCGCCGACGCATTCCAGGCTGTTGATTATACAAATGCAAATGCATAAGAGGATACGATGAACGAAAAGATAGAAGAAACAACTGACGACACTCGCAAACCCTATACTGCCGCAGTTAACACAGGTCAGTATATTAAGAAGACCGGACTTACCGGAAAGTATGATAATGTACGCCGTTTCTGGGAGGACGAGGTGACAAGGCTTTGTATACGGCCATATCTCAAGGAGGCAGTTGACAGAAAGGCTCAGAGGCTTGAACGTTTACGTATCCTTGATATCGGCTGCGGCTCGGGGGACGGCTATGATCTCCTCATGGGCATTACGGCCAAAGACGTGGGTATCTATGAATACGCTGTTGATCTGATCAATCCGGAGCAGCTCGGTTTTTACAGAGGCATAGACATAAACCCGGACCTCATAGAACAGGCGCGTGAGCAGCATTCTCTCAATAACAAAGTAGTCTTTGAGTGCGGTGACTGTTTTGATTCATCCTTTGCCAACAATAATCCGTATGATGTATATTTCACATCATACGGGACCATTTCTCATTTCACGGCCGAGCAGATAGCCGAGCTTATAAGTGACATTGCAAAACATTCAGAAAATAACGCATTGCTGATCATAGACTGGCTGGGACGTTTTTCATATGAATGGCAGGACCTCTGGGCTGCTGACAAAAAAGAACAGTTCATGGATTACAGGATATCATATATCTATACGCCCGAGGAAAGGGACAAGGTGGATATCCAGTCATTTCCCTTGAAGCTCACATGCCGGGAAGGGGCGACAGCCATAATTAATGAGGCAAGCCGCCGCTCAGGTGTGGAAATAAATGTCCGGAGATTTTTTGACCGGTCGATATTTGTGGGCAGGCATATTGATACTGCAGAGTACAACAGGAACTGCACTCCGATAAGGGAAGTGGTAAATTCTCTCCTTGAGCCGAACATCCGAACAGACCTTAATAATCTTATCATAGATTATGTGCCGAGAGAAGGTTTCTCTGAACTTAATCGTTTCTTTGATATATTTTCCTCAAGCTGGAATTCTCTTGTAAACCATACGATTGAATTTCTTGCCAATCATGAAAATGAAACGGAAAGATCTGAATGCGCTTCTGATATTTATCACTTTTATCCCGAACCGCTTAAGCAGGCAGTGCAGACAATGGAGAAGGTCGTTACATGTACAGGCGGTCTTCCCGGTGACAGCAGGGCAAATATCATCGAACCGCAGCTTGCTTATGCACTGAGAAAACTCGAAATGGAGCTTCAGACAGGTGACGGCGTGGGGCATGGTCTTGTCGGGGTTTTCGAAATTAAAAAATAGTAGGGCGGATTTCAAATCCGCCCGAACAAATAACGAAATAGAGGACAGATATAAAATATGTGCGGAATTTCAGGTATATGGAATAAAAACAGTAAAGAGGAAGTAAGCGGCATGATGGATCTTATGACCCATCGGGGGCCTGATGCCAGGGGGATGTTTATTTCTCCGGATAATAGTGGAACACTGGGGCATACCAGATTAAGCATCATGGACCCGGCAGGAGGGGACCAGCCGATCTACTCTGAAGATAAAAGCAAGGTGATCATTGCAAACGGAGAGATCTATAATTTTCCGAAACTCCGTCCTGAACTTGCACGGCAGCATACATTTTCTACAACAAGCGACAGCGAGGCAATTCTGCATCTGTTTGAGGAGCATGGAACATCTGTAGTAAACCACCTGGACGGCATGTTTACTTTTGCCATTGCTGACGGCAGTGATATTATGCTGGCCCGTGATCCGATAGGCATCAAGTCACTCTATTACGGCAATAACAATGGACAGCTTATGTTCGCCTCTGAACTCAAGGCGATCGCCCCGTATTGTGATGATGTTAAAGAGTTTATGCCCGGCACCTGTTACCATTCAAAAGAGGGCTTCAAAACATATTATTCGGTGCCTGACCTGCAGCCGGACAGCACTGTTTCTATTGAGGAGTATATAAAGGAGATCAGGGTAACCCTTGAGGCCGCGGTCGTGAAACGTCTGATGAGTGACGTGCCTGTCGGGGCATTTCTATCAGGAGGGCTTGACAGCAGTCTTATCTGTGCAATAGCACGTAAACATCTGCCTGAACTCCATACGTTCTCTGTCGGGCTGGAAGGGAGTCCTGATATAGAGGCGGCCAGGGTCGTCTCGCGTCATCTGGACACCATACACCACGAGTATATCCTCACACCGCAGGAACTCAAGGATAAACTGCCGGAGATCATTTATTATCTTGAGTCTTTTGATCAGGACCTTGTACGAAGCGCGTATCCCTGTTATTTTACCTCAAAGCTTGCGTCCGATCATGTAAAGGTCATCTTGACAGGAGAGGGCGCTGATGAGCTGTTTGCAGGGTACACATATTATAAAGGGATAACTGACGAGCAGCTACTTCATGACGAACTGAGACGTTCTGTAGCATCACTTCACAATATCAATCTCCAACGCGTTGACCGGATGACAATGGCGCATTCCATAGAGGGAAGGGTGCCGTTTCTGGACCTGACCATGATAGAACTCGGGCAGCGTGTACCCGCAGCGTATAAGCTCAAAGGCAATCCGGTGGTCGAGAAATGGATTCTCCGTAAGGCCTTTGAAGATCTGCTGCCGCATGATATTGTCTGGAGAAAGAAAGAACAGTTCGACGAAGGAAGCGGATCAGCAGACATGCTCCAGTCCGTAGTTTCTTCGGTGATGACCGATAAAGAAAAAGTCCTGTACCAGAATAAATATAACGGTACCATGCTCCGTTCCTCTGAAGAGTGTCACTATCACAGGCTGTTTATGGATGCTTACGAAAAACCCGGCCCGATCCTCAGGAATGTGGGCAGATGGGCTGAACGGCCTGACGGGATAGCCAGTTTTTCTTAAGTGTCCCGCCGCTTTTCAACCTTACATCCTCCCATGGATCAAGCGCTGGACTATCCGGTAAGATAGCAGAAACCATTTGACATTCACGCTTGGTTAGATAACATATATACATGGAATTTATTCATTACATGTACCAGCAGTTTCTCTTGATCGACAATCCCACCATTAACCTGCTCATGGTAATGGTGATCGTCTGGACGACCGGGGTCCTCTTTCGCATTATTAAACAACCCCCGGTGATCGGAGAACTGCTTGCCGGGTTTGTATTCGGCCCTCCTGTTCTTGGGATCATAAAATCGGATGAGACCCTTCATGTGCTCTCGGAACTCGGTATCTTCTTTCTGATGTTTTATGCCGGGCTCGAAACGAATCCATTCGAACTGAAACGCATGACCAGACCATCGATCTTTGTTGCCCTTGGCGGTTTTATTCTCCCGTTTATTGCCGGTTATACATCCAGCATCTTTCTCGGACTTTCGAACATACAGGCGCTGTTCATCGGTATGGCGCTTTCGATCACAGCCATAGCGGTAAACGCGAGGATACTGACAGACCTGAAGATGATCAGATTCAGGGTGACCCCGGTCATCATTGGGGCGTCCATAATCGATGATATTCTCTCACTTGCGCTCTTTACCATTATTATTGACCTGGCTGCGGAAGGAGGGGGCCTGAACGGGACCCACCTCTTTATCCAGATGCTGAAGGTCGGGGCGTTTTTCGGTGTCTCCCACCTGATAGGAATGCTTCTCTACCCCAAATTCAGCAAATACTTTTCTTCACGCGAGGCAAAGGGTTTCACCTTCGCCCTGATCATGGCGCTCTGCTTCGGGGTGCTGGCTGAATTGGCAGGCCTGCATATCATACTAGGTGCTTACATGGCCGGCCTGTTCGTGCGTGAAGGCATTGTGAGCAGGGAACTTTTCCAGAAGATAAACGACCGTTTTGTTTCGATCACATACGGATTTCTCGGTCCCATATTCTTTGTGAGCCTTTCGTTCCATGTTGACTTCTCGATCCTGGCAACGCATTCGTATCAGTTGATCATCCTGCTTCTGGCCGCGGTATTCGGTAAATGGATAGGCGCGGGATGCGGCGCACTGGCCGGGCAGATGAACAAAGGAGAAGCAATGGTCATCGGTGCCGCCATGAACGGCCGTGGAGCTGTTGAGCTGGTCATCGCCTCTATTGGCCTTCAGATGGCGATCATTAATGATACCTATTTTTCGATACTCGTGGTCATTGCCTTTTTAACGACCCTCATGCCGCCTGTCTCACTGAGTTATCTTCTCAAGAAAGTTACGTTGATCGAGAGCGAAAACAACGTGGAGACAAAGGGCTGAGTGCTCGCGGGTCTGCGGCGTCATGTCCTGTTTTTTGCAGGTACCATTTTACTGACAATATAGTTGATAAAATTTATCTTGCATAACTGACGGATTATGTACTATAAATTGGGGAAGTGTTGAAAGGAACCCGTATGACATGACTGATAATGGAAAGAAAAGAGTTGTCATTGAAAATGTCAGGCCGCAGATAGAAGGGGGCCTTTTTCCCATAAAGAGGGCTGTCAATGAAAAGGTTGTGGTTACTGCTGATATCTTCTCGGACGGTCATGACAGGGTATCTGCCAGAGTGCTCTTTAAAGGGCCTGATGATAAGGACTGGAAAGTATCCGGTCTGACATTTATAGAGAACGATCTCTGGTCCGGCGAATTCAGGGTAGAGGCCCTGGGGACATATTGTTATACGGTTGAAGGCTGGATCGATCACTTCAGGACATGGCAGAAGGACCTGAGAAAGAAGTATGACGCGGGACAGGACATAAAAGTTGAACTCCGGGTTGGTCTGGGCTACATCAATCATGCGATCGATGCGGCTGACGGGGAAGATAAAAACAGACTGGGTGACATATCTGAAGAGCTGAAGGAAAGTGAGCCGGAAACTGCTCTGCTTGCGGCAACCGGGAAAGATCTTTCGGAGTTGATGTGCAGATATGCAGACCTTTCATTCGCAAGCCGCTATCATAAAGAACTCATGGTTGTTGTTGATCCGAAGAAAGCTGTCTTCAGCGCGTGGTACGAACGGTTTCCGCGCTCCTGTTCTCCGGAGCCGGAAAAGCACGGTACGTTCAAAGACTGCGAAGCGGCCCTCCTTGAGATCGCGCGAATGGGCTTTGATGTTTTCTACCTGCCTCCTGTACATCCGATAGGCCGGACAAAGCGCAAGGGGAAGAACAACAGCCCGGTCTGCAAAAAAGATGATGTGGGAAGCCCCTGGGCCATAGGCTCAGAAGAGGGCGGACATAAAGATGTACTTCCTGAACTCGGTACCATCGAGGATTTCAGGCATCTGGTTGAGCGGGCCAAAGAGCATGGGATAGATATAGCAATGGACATCGCCTTCCAGTGCTCGCCGGACCATCCTTATGTAAAGGATCATCCTGAATGGTTCAAGTGGCGGCCTGACGGCACTGTACAGTTTGCGGAAAATCCGCCCAAAAGGTACGAAGATATAATACCCGTAAACTTTGAGACCGATCACTGGCAGGAGCTCTGGGAAGAGTTGAGGAGTGTCTTTCTTTTCTGGATCGAAAAGGGAGTGCGTATTTTCAGGGTGGACAATCCGCACACAAAGTCATTCGGGTTCTGGGAGTGGGTCATTAATGATATCAGGAAAGACCACCCTGAGACCATCTTTCTCGCAGAGGCCTTTACCCGGCCGAAGGTTATGTACAGGCTTGCAAAGCTCGGCTTTACCCAGTCCTACACGTATTTCACCTGGAGGAATACAAAGTGGGAGTTTCAGGAGTATATGACGGAACTGGTTGAAACCGATGTGCGGGAGTACATGCGGCCCAACTTCTGGACGAACACTCCCGACATCCTGCCGGAACACCTGCAGTACGGCGGCCGGCCGGCATATATTATGCGTCTTGTGCTTGCAGCGACCCTCTCTTCAAACTACGGGATATACGGCCCTGCGTTTGAGCTTTTCGTGCAGGACGCAATAGAGGGGAAGGAGGAATATCTCTATTCCGAGAAGTATGAAATTAAACACTGGGACTGGGACAAGGAGGGGAACCTCAAGGATTTTGTTGCAAGGATAAATAAGATACGAAAAGAAAACCCGGCCCTTCACGATACATGGAATGTGAAATTTTATGAAACAGACAATGATTATCTCATGTGTTACGGAAAAACCAGTGAAGATCTCTCCAATATTATTATAGTCGCGGTGAACCTTGATCCATATCATACACAGGGAGGATGGGTGCATATTCCTATTGCTGAATTAGGGGTCGATCCGCACCAGCCGTACCTGGTACATGACCTGCTGAGTGACGACAAATTTATCTGGCACGGCGAAAAAAACTATATTCAACTCGACCCTGATATTGTCCCTGCAAATATATTCCGGGTGAGAAAGAAAATGAAACGCGAGCATGACTTTGATTATTTTATGTAATGATCTTTATAGAAATGAAAGGTTGATCTGATGCCGAAAAAAGAAACCTCTTTTGAAGAAGATCCGCTGTGGTATAAAGACGCCATAATATATGAACTGCATGTCAAGACCTTCCATGACAACTCAGGCGACGGGATAGGTGATTTCAGGGGGCTTATCAAAAAACTGGACTACCTTTCCGATCTCGGGATCAC
>CBFDEG010000010.1:0-34794 GCA_965603765.1 uncultured bacterium
TAGGGAGAATACTGCCTGCTCCATCATTGCCATTCACAACTGCTGTTTTCATCAAGTCTGAGCCGTTACAGTAAAAGTAGTTTCCGGCTGCAACGCTAAAGCAGGCAGGGTCCAATGGATTGCTGACATTAAATGAAAGGAATTCAGCGCCTGTAAACGGACTATACTCATTCACATTATGAGTTGAGCTTGAACTGTTGTTCTCGAGTATAAAGATACGGTCATCAACAGTATACGGCCTTATTGTAATATCACTATTGTCATTTGTTGCAATAACAGATACAGATACAGGGTCAGTCTCAAGCGCAACAGCAACAATTACCTCGACACCTGCAGCAATATCACTATCAACATTAATATTATTAGCAGCAAGTGTATCCTTAATGCCGGGAACATTGTTTGTTGCCAAAATCAATATACCAGTATTTTCAGGCAGGAAGCTTTGTTCCTCATTATCTCCCTGATCATTATTATCACCCTGATCATCATTATCTCCCTGATCATTATTATCACCCTGATCATTATTGTCTGTAACCTTCAGACCATCATTATTATTACCATTACCAGAACTACTACCGCATGCGATCAGAAAGATTGACAGACCAAACACAAACAATAATACCTTTAAATTTTTCATCGGATCCTCCATGGATATTTTTTTATATAAATAGAACAGTTATAAATTTGGGGATATCTAACATTATAATAAACATAAGACCTCGGCGCAAGTTAAATCGGAAAATATTATTTTTTTGAAAGTGTAAACATACCTTAGTTAGGTGTATATTTACTTTACACTATGAAAATATTACCTGTCAACAAAAAAGGGCGGCACCTTAAAGGCGCCGCCCCGGATACATAATGATCGTAGCTGCTAAAAAGTTATTGCAACATTTACCTTAACAGAGTGCGCATCAACAGTGAAATACGGTACTACATGGTCCTGGCCTGAATAGACCCTGTATGCATTCATCAATGTCTTTGCAAGGGCTATTGAAAAAATAGTTTCATTTGATAATCCTGTCTCTTCCTGAACTGAAACAGGGTCAAAATCAGTATTCCCGTCACTTAAATAAAAGGCATAGAAAGAATACCATACAAAATCAGTTCCGCTAAACAGCATAAGTGCCTTGTTATACATGTTAGGATTCTGTCTGTAATCCCTGAGAGCATGCTCAAAGGTTATGTCAGAAAAGAACTCTCCGCCCATATGATACGGCAGCCTTGAGTTATCATCGATCTGATCAACGGTGCTCATACCCAGGAAGAAACTGCCGTCCCGGTTCGTTAAGAAATCAAGCTTACTGCCTTTAGCATCAACATGATTTGCAACAACCTCATGACCAAACTCATGAACAACAAGATTAGTCAGGAAAGCTGAACCGATAAGGGCTGTATCCGTAATATCAGAAGGCCCGCTGAAATCAAATCCCGGCTCCCTGTCAGCACCTTTTTGAAAATCATAAGAAACCTGGCCAATCATAGAACGGGGAGCATTGAGACCACTCAAATTAGAGCGGAAAAGATCACCACCGTTCGAGAGGCGCCCGTCATTGATCCCACTGCCCATATCACCGAATTTTTCACCCTCGATCTTGTAGTAATCAAATGAAGCAGGAGCAGGCCCTTCCAATGACCTTTCCTCACGGTCTGAAGAAACTGCATTATCATATGATATATCTGCAAGAATCAGCATGTCAGAATAGTCATCAATTGCAAAAACAGGGGTTACAACACCTGAACTGAAAAAAAGTACTGCGGTTATTAATATTAAAAGCTTTTTCAAAATCCACCTCCAGTGTTCTTCACCTTCAAAAACATCCGGAAGCGGATGTTTCTTCGGTAGCCCGGCCACCCTGAAAATTTATTGTTCAGGGTCCGAAGCTTTGTGTCCCATAGTTACCCATGGTTTACCATTTCGGAAACTTGTTTTATTTCTTTACACTTATATTAAAAGCAATATCTATACCAAATTTATTTTAGTTATTTTACAAATACTTACAAATTAATTTACTGTAAACATAAAATGCGTTTTGTTAGGACTGACAATTTGTGTCACCTATTTATCCCTGCCCCTGTAGTATCTGTATGCCAATACAGCGCCGCCGGCAAGAAACAGGACTGAGCTGACAGGTTCCGGAGCAACAGGTGGTTCTGAAACAGCGAATGCAGCAGAAGACGTTAATACACAAAGAACAGCAACAACAATTCCTATAAATTTTTCACTCATAACATTTCTCCTTGATTATCTACATCAATAAAATAAATATGTTCCTTATATTAACACTAATCGGCACATATGTACTTTTACTTTACATATATCCACATATTTTAAAGTTCTTCTACAAAATTATTTTTTTCTGTTAGAATTAATATACTTACGGGTCGATACCTGTCATTTAACAGCATAAAGACATCACTTACTGGAATATTATGTTATGAATGATAAATTTTACATAGAAAAAGCACTGACCCTTGCCGCAAAAGGCAGAGGACGGACAAGTCCAAACCCTATGGTAGGGGCTGTTATTGTCAAACACAACAAGGTCATTGCTCAAGGATATCACAAAAAAGCCGGAACAGCTCATGCTGAAATAGTAGCCCTTAAAAAAGCTGGAGCAGATGCAAAAGACGCAACACTGTATGTCAGTCTTGAACCATGCTGTCATACTGGCAAAAAGACACCTCCCTGTACAAATGCGATAATAACCGCCGGCATCAAACATGTTGTAATAGCAATGAAAGACCCGAATCCGAAAGTGTCCGGCAAGGGTATCACGGCATTAAGAAAAGCCGGGATCACTGTAAGATCCGGCATAATGAAGACAGAAGCCGAAAAACTGAACGAGACATTCTCAAAATACATTACAACCCGGGAACCATTCGTCCTGCTCAAGATAGCTCAGAGCCTTGACGGAAAAATAGCGACCGCGAAAGGTGAATCAAAATGGATAACAGGGGCTTTCGCAAGAAAATATGTCCATAAGTTAAGAAATGATTATGATGGATTGCTTATCGGCTCCGGAACCTTGCTGAAAGACAACCCCTCACTCGACTGCAGGGCAAAGGGTGGAGTTGATCCATTCAGGATAATTGTCGATACCTCTCTCAAGACCCCGCTTAATTCAAAGGCCTTAAAATTCACTGATAATAAAACCATCATCGCAACAACAAAAAAGGCGGACACCGGAAAGATCATCAAACTCGAAGCACTCGGTGTGAGCGTGCTTATTCTTAAAGAAAAGGCCGGACAGGTTGACCTAAGGCATCTCATGAAAGAACTCGGCAGACTCAATATAACAAGTGTAATGATAGAGGGCGGCTCGTCCATTGCCGCATCAGCGCTTTCCTGCGGGATCGTTGACAAGGTCATGTTCTTTATTGCTCCGAAGATAATCGGAGGGGCTGATTCAATTTCTTCAATCGGGGGCAGCTCACCTGCCCTGCTCAAAAATGCTATCCAGTTAAAACATTTTCAGGCAGCAGCATACGGAGATGATATCCTGATGGAAGCCTATCTTAAATAACGGGGCAACGGCCTTTTATTTTCCCAATGTATCCCTGAGCTTTTTATCAGCTTCGATTATCCTGTCCGCATCGCTGCCGCTTATTTCCCAGGAGTATTTGTCAGAAACACTTTTCTTCAGCTTTATCTTGACCGGCTTTTCTATTTTAATTTCTGCGACCTCCGGCTGACTGACAAACACAGCCTCAGGCTTTTCAATATTTTCACCGGTACATCCTGTTAATGGAAAAAAGAAAATCAGAGTACATATAAGAATAGAATTTTTGACCATATTGTCCCCTTTTATATTATTATCAAACCTCAGTAATCTTTATACCTGTTGGTCACAGGAAATCTCCTGTCCTTGCCGAAGGCCCTCGGCGTTATCTTTATGCCGGGCGGGGCCTGCCTTCTTTTGTACTCCGCACGGTCCACCATAGCAATGACCCTGCTTGTACATTCATAATCACAGCCCATCTTCAGTATTTCTTCAAAGCTGAGTTCATCCTCAACATACGCCTTCAAAATAGGATCAAGCAGCGGATACGGCGGCAATGAGTCTATGTCTCTCTGGTCCGGCCTGAGCTCAGCGGTCGGCTCTTTCCATATGATCCTCTCGGGAATAAGGTCATGCCCTGCATTTACATTCCTCCATTCAGCAAGCTTGTACACCAGTGTCTTGGGCACATCCTTTATCACAGCAAAGCCCCCGGCCATGTCACCATACAGGGTCGCATACCCGACGCTCATCTCGGACTTGTTCCCTGTTGTCAGAACAAGTGACCCGAACTTGTTCGAAAAGGCCATGAGCAGATTGCCCCTAATCCTTGCCTGCAGGTTCTCTTCAGTAGTATCAGGCTCGAGCCCGCTGAAATGTTCAGATAATATTTTCAGATATGACCTGAACATACTATCAATAGAAATAGTGCTTATTTCAATACCGAGGTTCTCAGCATGCAGGTAGGCATCCTCACGGCTTTCACTTGAAGTGTACTTTGACGGCATGAACAGTCCGCGCACATTTTCCCTGCCGAGAGCATCAACAGCTATGGTCGCTGTAAGAGCGGAATCGATCCCTCCGCTAAGCCCGATTATCACTCCCCTGAAGCCGTTCTTTAAAACATAATCCCGGGTGCCGATCACAAGCGCGCTGTATACTTCCTCTTCCTGTGAAAGCTGTTTTGCGCGGCCCGTTCTTACCGAAGGTTTATCCACGAACGTAATGGCCGGCACTTTTACCTTTTCTGTTATCTCACTGCCGGTAATATTCTTTTTCAATAAAGCCCTGTCCCCTGCTGATACCTTTGGTCTGACTGCATCAATATCCACGATCACAAGGTCCTCATGGAACTGCTTTGCTTTTGCCAGAATATTACCCCCTGCATCGACCGCAAAACTTCCCCCGTCAAAAACAAGCTCGTCCTGTCCCCCGACCATGTTCACATAAACTATGGCCGTTTTGCAGTCCGCTGCAAGCTTCGAAATATACTCCTCCCGCAACAATGCCTTGCCCATGTGATAGGGCGAGGCATTCAGATTCAGTATAAGCCCTGCCCCTGATAATGCCTGGATCTTTGCAGGCCCGTTCTCCATCCAGATGTCCTCACATATATTAATGCCGAAACATACGCTTCCGGCATCATACACACTGTATTTATTGCCCGCATTAAAATATCTGCACTCATCAAAAACGCCGTAATTAGGAAGATGTTTTTTATAATAGACACCGGCTATCCTGTTATTCGAGATAACAGCCGCTGCATTATGCAGTCCCATATTCTCGTCAACAAAACCGACAACAGCGGTCACACCCTCTGCTGCTGCCTCTATTTTTTTGAGCGCATTAATATTGTCCCTTATAAAATGGGGTTTTAAAAGGAGGTCCTCAGGGGGGTACCCTGTTACCGCAAGCTCTGGAAAGACAACGATGTCAGCCTTTTTCTTTGCAGCCTTTTTTATGGCGGCGATGATCTTCTTTGTGTTGCCGTTTATATCTCCGACAACCTGATTGAGCTGTGCAAGGGCCACCCTTACCTTTTTCATTTTATATCCTCTGAAGAGTTATTAAGCATTGTTAATAATAATTGAACCGACAAAACAGTTCAAGCACCTGTTTATCCGGAGCATTTGGTTCTGCATCCGCAGCATATGCATTGACGTTGACTCATTATATAGTAATGTATATAATTCTAATATTCATCCCATCTCAAAAAAGGAGAAAACATGCGTACAGAAACAAAAAGACCTTTCCACACTATCTTTATAAAAATACTCCTCGTCAACCTTATTATTTTGTCGGCCCTGTCCCTGGCTGATGCACAGACACCGACAATCTCCAGGGACTCCGTCAATTTCCTCCAGAGGACTGGGGAGGCAATGGCTGAAGTGGCCGCGGCTGTCAAACCGGCCATAGTAAATATATCAATTGTAAAAACAGAAAAGGTCAGCAGCAGCGATATGGACCCGTTCCTTAACGACCCTTTTTTCAAGAAGTTTTTCGGCGACAGGCGCGGCTATCAGCAAAAGCCGAGAGAGCACAAGTCCATGAGCCTCGGTTCCGGCGTGATAGTCTCCGAAGACGGCTATATCCTAACCAATAATCATGTGATAAAAAATGCGGACGCAATAAAGGTCCTGCTTTCTGACAAGAGAGAGTTCAAAGGCAGGGTAATAGGAAGTGACCCCAAGACCGACCTCTCTGTGATCAAGATAGACGCGGACAACCTTACAACCATAGAAATGGGTAATTCCGACCAGCTGAAGGTCGGGGAACTGGTACTTGCCGTCGGCAGTCCTTACGGCCTGAGCCAGACAATAACAATGGGAATAGTCAGCGCTGTTGGCCGGGCGAATGTCGGCATTGCCGATTATGAAGACTTCATCCAGACAGACGCGGCCATCAACCCCGGCAATTCAGGGGGCGCACTTGTAAATGTACAGGGGCAGATAGTAGGAATAAACACTGCGATATTCAGCACAACAGGCGGATATCAGGGTATCGGCTTTGCGATCCCGAGCAACATGGCAAAGGCTGTCATGGAAAGCCTTATCAATAAAGGCAAGGTAACAAGAGGCTGGTTCGGGGTCTCTATCCAGTCGATCACTCCTGAACTGGCTGCACAGTTCGGCCTTGAAAATGATTACGGCACGCTGGTAGCAGATGTTATCGTCGGGAGTCCTGCTGAAGAGGCCGGTCTTATGCGCGGTGACGTCATAATTAAATTCAACGGCAAACCGGCTGATGAGCCATACAACCTCCGAAACATTGTTGCCGCCACGTTACCGAACGAAGAAGTTATGCTGGAAATAATCAGAAACGGAGAACCAATGACGATCAATGTTATTATCGGAGAACTCCCTGATGATATCAGAAAGGTCAAAACAGAATTCAAAAATGCCCTTAGAGGCATCAATGTACAGAACCTCACACCGGACATATCCCGGCAGTTAGACCTTCCGGACAGGATACGGGGCGTAGTTGTAACCGAAATCGAGGGAGGAAGCCCCGCAGAGACAGCGCTTCTTCCGGGGGATGTAATACTCGAAATAACCAGGAAGGCTGTATCAAGCGTTGCTGATTATGAAGAGATCGTGTCAAAGATAAAACCTGATCAGGACATTCTGCTTCTGGTCTTCAGAAGAGGTGCAACAAGCTTTATCACAATAAACGCGGAAGAATAATATACAGCAGGGGTACGTTATTGCAACGTACCCCTGCATTTTTGTAAACTCTTCACCCTATCCTCTTCAATAACTCGGAAAACTTATCCCGGCCTAACCCTTTCAATCCAAAGGGGCGGCTATGCCTGTCATGACAATCAGAGCCGCCTGTCACAAGCAACCCGTATCGCTCTGCCCATTCAATAAGTGTCTTCTCATGAGCTGTTGTATGCGCCGGGTAATATACCTCCAGACCGTCAATACCGATTATACCGGGGTCAAGAAATTCAGGCAGAAGTTCTTCAATAATATGTATCGAGGGGAGCACGTCCTTATAATGGCTTTCGCCCGGAAACGAACCGGCAGCAGGATGGGCAAGGACCTTTATCACCGGATATCTGTCAAATAAGGGACGAAGCAGTCCCGGCTCTATACCTGCCGGAATGTATGCAGGACTGCTGTTGCCTATAAGCCTGTCGATCATACCCTTGCCTTGCATATGATGTTTCTGCGAAAGAGCAAGAAAAAAATGACGCCTTGATATGTTTTCTCCCTGCGTGATGATCTCATCCATGGTTAAGTCTCTTTTCAGCAAGGGCTCCCGGCCCTCAGGCCCGAATTCACGGTTAATAGCTTCAATACGGTCTTTCACAAGGCTTAAGCCCCGGCCCTGACTGACAATACCGGTCAGGTCATTTCTGAACGCCGTGTTTTTCAAAAGTGTTTCATTAAAATACAGGAGAAGGTGAAGAGAACCCACAAAAGATGAACGCTTAAACCGCAATGTGACCTCTACACCGGGAATCACCGTTATACCTGCTTTATGACCGGCTGCTACAGCCTCATCCAGACCGGCTATTGTATCATGGTCAGTCAGTGCAACCGCCTCAAGTCCGGCCTCGCGGCAACCTGAAACCAGCTCTGCAGGAGTATAATCACCATCCGAAGCAGTACTATGATTATGCAGGTCAGCTATGATTTCATTAGATTTTGACATATATATCCTTTATTTTCTGTCCATACATCAGCCTATCCCTCAATTGTCTTCATTACCTCAACAAGGGGCACTTTGAATTTCTTTGCTATTTTTTTGCAGTCTTCGTATTCAAGAGAAACCTTCTCTTTATCCTTTCCAACTCTTGAAACTTTTACTCTTATTTTACCGAAACCTGTCTCTACCTTGCAGATATCACGCTCAAGCGTCTTTCTCTCAGCATTATAAAACCTCAGCCCGATGCTCGTTGTTTCGCTGAATATTATGTCAGCAAGGGCTTCTCTTTTATCTTCACGGCAGAGCACTGTGAGCTTGATGCCCGGCCTGCCCTTCTTCATAATAATATTAGTAAGGAACACATCAAGAGCGCCTTTCTTAAGGAGCATGTCCATGACATACTCATATATCTGCGGGTTCATGTCATCAATGTTGGTCTCGATAACAGTGACACTGTCTGGCGTCTTTACTATACTTCCCGCAGACTTTCCTATGAAGAGCCGGAGCACATTTGCCTGCGATTTAAAGTTCCTGTTACCTGCGCCGACACCTGTTGCAGTGATCTCCATTTCAGGAAGCGGGCCGAAGCCTGAAGACAGGGATGAAATTAGCGCGGCACCAGTTGGAGTTGTCAGTTCAAATGATATGTCCGAAGAATAAACAGGAACGCCTTTTAAAAGTTCAATCGATGCGGGAGCAGGTACAGGCAGGATGCCATGCGCACTTTTAATGGTACCGCTGCCAAGATTGAGAGCTGATGAATAGACAGTGTCAACACCGAGGATATCAAGCCCTATCAGTGACCCGAAAATATCCACAATACAATCGACCGCTCCGAGTTCATGCAGATGAACATGGTCATATCTTTCCCCATGCACCCTGCCCTCAGCCTCAAAGAGCCTTTTGAATATTTTGAGGCCCTGCTGCTTTATCTCTTTTTTCAGAGAGGATTTTTCTACAAGGCCCTTCAGGTCTTTCCATTTTCTTGCCCCATGCCCCTCGCCTCCAGCCTTTATTACAACATCTACCTTAGTCGCACTGAACCCGGCCTTCTTAACTTTTTCGGCCTCAAGTTTATAACCTTTGACAGGGATACGGGCAAGCTCTTTTCGCAGTTCTTCCACCGGCACACCCGCATCAACAAGCGCCCCGAGTGTCATGTCCCCGCTTATACCTGAAAAACAATCGAAATATAAAATCATTTATTTGTCCTATAGGACTTATAAGTCCTATGAGTATAGGCCCTATAGGACTTATAGGACCTATGCTGTCCAAATTGAATTAATTCAATTTAGACAGTTTATTAATTTTATGAGCCAGCACCCCTGCTCCAAAGCCGTTGTCTATATTCATAACAGCAATACCCGGCACACATGAGTTCAGCATGGCAAAAAGCGCCGTAAGCCCCCCGAGGCTCGTTCCGTAACCTACTGATGTAGGCACAGCTATTATCGGCCTGTCGGTCATGCCGCCAATTACAGAAGGAAGCGCACCCTCCATTCCGGCGGCAACAATAATGACATTTGCCCTGTGCAGTATCTCTTTTGCCTTGAAAAGTCTGTGCAGTCCCGCAACCCCGACATCATATACCATCTCTGTTTTAGAGCCGAGGAACTCAGCAGTTGCCATCGCCTCTTCAGCAACAGGTATATCAGAAGTACCTGCACAGATTATTGCCGCAAGCCCGGACTTCTCCTTCCCTGCTCCGGCGGCTATGACACCCGACTTCTCATAGTAGTCTGCCTTTAATTTATATTTCTTACATAGAGCGCTCACATCTTTATATATCGCCTTGTCCGCCTTTGTGATAAGCAGCTTTCCACTCTGCTTGAGCATTGAGTCGGCTATGACCTTCACGTCCTTGCGTTCCTTGCCGGCGGCAAATATCACTTCAGGAATACCATGCCTCAATTCCCTGTGATGATCGACCTTTGCAAACCCGATATCTTCATAAGGCAGGTGCTTCAGCTCGTTAAGAGCATCCTTAACATCCAGCTTGCCGGATTTTACGGACTTTAAAATTTTATTTATTTTATTATTATCCATATTTATTTTTTGACTATAGCCCCTTGCCTATAACCTCTTACCTGTTTCTTAATTATATTAATATTCCGATTTAAGGCTTCTTGTCATAAGTTCACGTACCGCATCCATCGGGTCTTTACCGTTTTTAATTACCTCATGGATCTGTTCTATTATAGGCATCTCGACATTATGCATCTTTGCAAGTTCAAAAGCAGACTCTGATGTGGCAACCCCTTCTGCAACCATCCTCATACTTGAGATTATATCATCAAGCTTTTCACCCTTACCAAGCCTGGAGCCTACAGAATAGTTTCTCGAAAGAGTTCCTGTACATGTCAGTACAAGATCGCCGAGACCGCTCAGTCCCCCGAATGTCTTCTCCTTTGCGCCCATCACAACACCTAAACGGGTCATCTCGGCAAGCCCCCTTGTTATAAGGGCCGCTCTCGTACTTGAACCAAGCCCGAGCCCGTCTGATATGCCTGACGCAATGGCCATGACGTTCTTAAGCGCGCCGCCAAGCTCTGCGCCCATCATGTCTGAATTTGTATAGACCCTGAAATATTCATTACTGAACAGCCGCTGCAGTTCAATCCCGGCATCTTTCTCATCGCAGGCCACTGTCACAGCTGTCGGTTTTTTCTCAATAACCTCCCTTGCAAAGCTCGGCCCGGAAATAACAGCGGAATTTCTGCCGACAAGTTCACCGAATATCTCGGACACAGTAAGAAGCGTGCCCTTTTCTATCCCCTTTGATGCGCTGATGATAACAGCATCCTTATCAATGCATTCGGTCACAGGGCTGAACACGGCCCTTGTATGCTGTGACGGGATAACGCTCAGAATATATTTTGCATTGTTCAGTACATCATGTATATCATTTGAGATCTTAAGATTTTCAGGCAGATCATAACCGGGAAGAAAAACATCATTCACACCTGTCTCTTTCATCCTCTCAGCCAGGTCCTTCTCGTATACCCACAGGGTCACATCATGCCCGTTGCCTGCAAGAAGAGCGGCAAGAGTAGTGCCCCAGCTTCCGGCTCCTATGACTGCTATCTTATCCATATTTTCCCCCTGAGCATATTCATATTATTTTTTCTTCTGTATCCTGGCCCATGTATCACGCAAAGTCACAGTGCGGTTAAACACCGGTTTTGAATCCGTCGAGTCCGCGTCAACACAGAAATAACCGAGCCTCTCGAACTGGTAGCGTGTTCCGGGTTTCGCGCCCTTCAAAGACGGCTCTGCAAAGCAGGACGAGAGCACTTCTACTGAATCAGGATTAAGGTTTACCTTGAAGTCTGTACCCTCTTCACCCTTTTCAGGGTTTTCCTTTAAAAACAAATTGTTATAGAGCCTTGCCTCAGATTCTACTGCATGTTCCGCAGAGACCCAGTGCATGGTTGCCTTCACCTTTCTATTGTCCGGTGCATCCCCTCCCCTTGTTGCTGGGTCGTAGGTGCAGTGTATCTCTGTTATCTCCCCGTTACTGTCCTTAATAACATCTGTGCATGTAATGAAATAGGCATAACGCAGTCTTACCTCACGTCCGGGGGCCAGGCGGAAAAACTTCTTTGGAGGGTCTTCCATAAAATCCTCGCGCTCAATATAGAGCACCTTGGAAAAAGGCACCTTCCTTGTCCCTGCCTCAGGGTCTTCAGGATTGTTTACCGCATCAAGCTCATCTTTCCCTCCATCCGGATAATTAGTGATAACAACCTTCAATGGCCTGAGAACTGCCATCACACGGAGGGCATGTTTGTTCAGGTCCTCACGGATGCAGAATTCCAGCATAGACATATCGACCATACTGTCCGCCTTTGCAACGCCGATACGGTCACAGAAGTTACGGATAGATACAGGTGTATATCCCCTGCGTCTCAGTCCGGATATAGTAGGCATACGCGGGTCGTTCCAGCCATGCACATCATTGTCCGCAACCAGCTTCAAAAGCTTTCTCTTGCTCATTATCATATAGCTCAGGTTCAGCCGCGCGAACTCTATCTGCTGAGGATGAAACACGCCCAGCTGGTCAAGGAACCAGTCGTACAACGGCCTGTGGTCCTCGAACTCAAGGGTGCATAATGAATGCGTGATACCCTCGATAGAATCAGACACACAATGCGCAAAATCATACATCGGATATATGCACCACTTGTCGCCTGTCCGCTGGTGCGTTGCGCGCTGTATGCGGTATATAACAGGGTCACGCATATTGATGTTCCCTGATGCCATGTCTATCTTCGCCCGCAGGGTCTTTGAACCGTTCTCGAACTCACCTGCCCTCATACGGGCGAACAGGTCAAGATTATCCTGAACTGTCTGCTCCCTGTACGGGCTTTCCTTACCGGGTTCTGTCAGAGTGCCGCGGTACTCCCTTGTCTCATCAGCCGTAAGCTCACAGACATAGGCCTTGCCCTTCTTTATTAGCTCAACAGCATATTCATAAAGTTTTTCAAAATAGTCGGATGCGTAAAACTGCCTGTCCCCCCAGTCAAACCCGAGCCACTTAACGTCCTGGATTATGGAATTGACATACTCCTCTTCTTCCTTGCTCGGGTTGGTATCATCAAAACGGAGATTACATAAACCGTTATAGTCAGAAGCGACCCCGAAGTTCAGACAGATGGACTTGGCATGACCTATATGCAGGTAGCCGTTAGGTTCAGGAGGGAAACGCGTATGCACCCGAGCATCATTCTTATTGTTCCTGATGTCCTCTTCTATGATCTGTTTTATAAAATTTGACGGGCGGGAAGGTTCCTCTATGCTCATTATATATCCTTTTAATTTATATCTTATTTCAGAAAGATATATTACCATAAAGAGCAATGTTTTTCGGATAACTTATATTAAATAAAGGGATATCATTACTAAAAACAATAAATTGCCCGGAATTCAACATCTTCCCTTACATTTTAGTGTTCTTTTCAAGTAGACTATACATTCTCTTAAATCTAACTATGGAGGAGTCAAGAAATGGCAGAAGCAAAAGGATTAAGTAAACCGGTAAAGCTTAAAAAGGATCTGGCAGATTTTCTGGGAGCAACAGAACTTCCCAGGACAGAGATAACCAAGAAACTGTGGGACTATATTAAAGCGAATAAACTTCAGACAAAAACTGAAAATGGAAAAGCTGAGAATGCAGGCAAGTTCATTGTAGCAGATGCTAAACTGCTCCCAATACTCAAAAACACAAAATCCACAAGCAAATCAGGCAAGGTCACTGACCTTACAAAGCTGAAAGAAGGACAGACCATCAACATGATGCAGATGGCCGCTGTTGTTGGTGCAAACATAGAATAAGTCTAAAGGGTCAGGCCTGTATATAAAAATGCAGGCCTGACATCTTCTGGTATCACACATCAATCCCCCCCCTTCCGTATGTTGCAACTCCACATCAGGGACAGGGCTGAAAGAGTGCAGAGTTTCCTGAATACCCTGGGACAGAGCTTCTTCTTTTAATATTGCATGTAAATATATCAAACAACCGTTATATACGATGGTCGTATAGCGTGTGGCGTTTTACCCGCAATGCGAAGGCATTATATATAAACCGCTATACATTATAGATCAATGGATCATGACCGGGAAAACTATTAATTTAATAATCAAAAAGGAATTTCATGGAATCAAAAGATTTTATAGCATCAAGCTCTAAAGGCAGTATTCAAAGTGATATCTTTTCAGGTCTTACTGTTGCTCTGGCTTTAGTCCCTGAAGCAGTTGCATTCGCGTTCGTAGCAGGTGTTTCTCCCATTGTCGGTCTTTATGGCGCATTCATTATGTGTATTATCACCGCCATTGGAGGCGGAAGGCCCGGCATGATATCCGGTGCCACAGGCGCTATGGCGGTCGTTATGGTCAGCCTTGTCAGCGAAGGAAACGCCATGGGTGCGGCAGGCTCGCATGCCGGCCTTCAATATTTATTTTTCACCCTTCTGCTGGTAGGGATTTTTCAAAGCCTGGCAGGAATATTTAAATTAGGAAAGTTCATTAGAATGGTCCCCCGGTCCGTTATGATGGGATTCGTTAATGGCTTGGCCATTGTTATTTTCTTATCACAATTAAACATGTTCAAATCAGGAGGAGCCTGGATGCAGGGACCGCCGCTCTGGACCATGGCCGCACTTGTGGCCGCAACCATGGCAATCCTTTACCTTGCCCCTATGTTCCACAAAAAAGCACCGGGCGCGCTTATCGGTATCATTGCCGTCTCTACCCTGGTTATACTTGCAAAAATTGATACAGCAACCGTACTGTCCTTTATTCAGGCAAATGGAGGCACAGGGATTCAGGCAGGACTTCCATCATTTGCCTTCCCTCAAGTTCCACTTACATGGGGAACCCTCGTCTTTGTCGCACCGTACGCACTTATCTTATCTGCCATCGGACTCATTGAATCCTTGATGACCTTAAACCTTATCGATGAACTTACCCAGACACATGGACACGGAAACAGGGAATGTGTTGCTCAGGGCATAGCCAACTTCGTTAACGGCCTGTTCGGCGGCATGGGCGGATGTGCCATGATCGGGCAGAGTATCATCAACATTTCATCAGGAGGACGTGGACGTCTCTCCGGTATCACGGCTGCTATAGCTCTGCTGTTCTTCATTCTGTTCACATCCACTTACATAGAAGCTGTACCGATCGCCGCATTGGTCGGCGTCATGTTCATTGTGGTCATAAAAACCTTTGCATGGAGTACATTCAACATTATAAATAAAATTCCCAAATGGGATGTGGCTGTAATACTGATAGTAACTGTTCTCACCGTAATGTTCGACCTGGCCATCGCCGTACTCTGCGGTGTCATTATCTCAACACTGATCTTTGCCTGGGAAAATGCACTTCGTATTCGTGCACGTAAATCAATAGATCAGCACGGCATAAAACATTATGAGATCTACGGCCCGTTGTTCTTTGCTTCCACAACTTTGTTTTTTAGTAAATTTGACGTAGCCAATGATCCACAGGAAGTCATCGTTAATTTTAAAGAGTCCCGTATCATGGACCAGTCAGCTATTGAGATAATCAATAAACTCGCAGAACTTTATCAGCGTTCAGGAAAAACCATTCACCTGCGTCACCTCAGCAAAGACTGCATTCGCCTTATCAAAAAAGCGGAAAAGATATGTGTCGTCAATGTCCTGGAAGATCCGGACTATTTTGTAAGTATTGATAACTATCACAAATATCAGGAAAGCCTGTAGCTTTTATCACAATCAGTAACCTCCCATATCCCCTCCTTGCTAAGGAGGGGATTTAAATTCTCCCTTTTATAAGGGGAAACACAAAAAATCTCTAGAATAAGTTCAATTAATTAGATTTATAAACGTGTGGAAATAAAATCTGAATAATTGTACTATGAGACTTGTCTATTTGAAAAAGATCAACCATCAAAAAGGGGAGCAGATTATTATGAACATAAAACGATTTCTTGGACTATCAATAACAGCAGTAATTTTAGTGGCAATAAGCATTTCACTTCATGCCGGCACTTCACCGAACATTGTGGGAACGCATACAAAAGTACCAGGTGAGAATTTTAAGTTTGACGGTAAAACAGTTGAGGTCATAGAATTCATGAGCTTCTACTGCCACACCTGTTATGATTTTGAGAGGGCCATTCCTGTAATTAAAGGCAATTTCCCCAAAAAGATCAAATGGAAAACAGTTCCTGTCTACTGGAGTGACCATGGTTCACCTAAACCCGGAGAAGCCTACCTGCTAGCAGTTGATGCCGGAAAAGGAGAGGCTATGAAGAAGGCGCTCTTCAAGGCACAAATGGTAGAGAAAAGAGACATTGCGGACCTGAAGGTTCTTAATGATATAGCAGCCAGTTTAGGACTTGGCCCTGATTTCATCAAAAAACTCAAAAGTGGAGCAAAAGCTAAAGAGGCGCGGGAAGCAGTGGCTATGTCCCAAAAATATCAAATAGGTGAAACACCTACATTGATCATTGCCGGAAATATCAAGACAGACCCGCATGCGATGGACCACGACCTCAACCTGTTCATGAACAATGCTCTTGCCATAATCGCAAGTATACTAAGGTAATGATCCATACGTATGAGTAAGTACGGGCTGGCAACAACGAATCATGAATGTCGAACAAGGAATATCGAATGTAGAAGTAAAAGAAACATCGATATTCTCTGTTTCAGCCTCTTATTTTTAATACTTCAGATCTTCCTAACTTACGATCCTTCACGTTTACCCGCTTTTTAAATAACCCCGATAGCCTTCTCAAGCCTCTTGACCGTCTTCTCTTTCCCAAGAACATCAATAACCTCAAATATCCCAGGACTCTGAGTACCGCCGGTAAGCGCGACACGCACAGGCTGAGCGAGCTTGCCGAGTTTTACTTCGTGCTTTTCTATTATCGAATGGAAAAGCTTCTCTATCTCTTCAATGGTAAAATCAGATATTGAGCTTAAGCCGTCCTTCAGTTCTAACAGCATGTCATGACTCTTTTCATTGAGGAACTTATTCTTCGCTTTTTCATCGAACTCAACATCTTCAGCTATGTAATAGCGAAGCGAAGCAGAAAGTTCGAGCATGGTCTTTGCTCGTTCTTTCAAGGTGTCTACGGCCTTTGCAAGCCATGTCATATCGATAGACTGACCTTCGGCAACTGTGCCTTCCTTTATGAGAAAAGGCATGACCAGTTCAGCCAGTTTTTCGGACGGTGAATTAATTATGTACTGGGTGTTCAGCCATAAAAGTTTTTCAGGATTAAAAACAGCTGCGGCCTTGCCCACGTGTTCGAAGGAGAAATATCTTATCAGCTCTTCCTGTGTGAATATCTCCTGGTCACCGTATGACCAGCCGAGTCTTACAAGGTAGTTAACAAGCGCCTCAGGCAGATAGCCCATATCGTAATAAGCCATGACCGATGTCGCGCCGTGCCTCTTTGAGAGCCTTGCCTTGTCAGAGCCGAGTATCATCGGAAGGTGCGCGAATTTCGGCACTTCATATTCCAGGGCCTTATAGATCTGGAGCTGTCTTGGTGTATTATTAAGGTGATCATCACCGCGAATGACATGGGTTATCTTCATGTCCACATCATCCACAACAACTGTCAGGTTATATGTGGGAGTACCGTCAGAGCGCGCTATTATAAGGTCATCAAGCTGTTCGTTGTCGAAGGTGACCATGCCCTTTATCATGTCCTCAACAATGGTCTTGCCCTCCTGCGGCATCCTGAACCTTACAACCGGCGCAACTCCCTCAACAGGCTCATTGAGGTTCCTGCATTTGCCGTCATATTTAAGGGCCCTGCCCTCTTTCATCGCCTCTTTCCTCTTTGCCTCAAGTTCCTCAGGGGAACAGTAGCAGTGATAGGCCTTGCCCTCTTTGAGGAGTTTATCGATATAGCCCTTATAGATATCGAACCGCTCGGTCTGTCTGAACGGGCCTTCATCATGGTTGAGACCGAGCCATTTCATGCCGTCAATTATTGCATCTATATATTCGTCGGTTGAACGCTCTCTATCGGTGTCCTCTATCCTCAATACAAAAACCCCGTTATTGGCCTTTGCATAAAGCCAGTTAAAAAGCGCTGTCCGCGCCCCGCCTATATGAAGGAACCCCGTGGGGCTCGGTGCAAATCGTACTCTTATCTGTTCAATCACTTCATCCTCCAAATACTACATTTATTTTCAATACCCTTTGCAGGCCAGGTAATTTCAGCAAAGAAATTTACAAGATAACTAATTCGATAGAAATTATAACATGCTGTTCAGGAAGATGTAAGCTTTCAGAGAAGATACTGAATATCAGCCGGGGAATATATGTCTCTAAGGAATCGATACTTATCTTGTAAATTTCTTTACTGAAATCACCTCAATGCCATACAACATTTCATCAATATATGTGATTTTGAGTTAAGAACTTTTTAAAATAAATCTCGATACCTCAGAAACATGTATCAACATGCAGAAGCTATATGATCTTTGGTGAAAGTTAATATCCGCCAGAATAGACGAACTATAATATCAATCGAATTAGTTATTTAAAAAAGTTCTTAACTCAAAATTATTCTACAGCTCTACAATTTAGGCCGAGACAACACAAGCCTCAAAAACTTCTGCGTCTTATCCGTAATCTTAAACCTGTCATCTGCACGAAGGCCAGCGACCCAGACAATATCATCTCCGGACAGAACTATCGGCACCCCGTCTCGCTCGTCCCTGACTATCTTTTCATCCACGAACAGATCCTGAAGCTTCTTCTTTTTTCCGAATCCTATGGGATAAAAACTGTCCCCTTCTTTTTTATGTCTTATTGTGAGAGGAAACTCCATCGCGTCCGCACTGAGCAGGACAGAGTATTTACCGTCCCCGTAGTCATCGTTCTTCTCTTCAAAAGTGGCCCTCAGCACCTGACGTGTTTCATTTATAACAAGATCGCCCGGACAGTCCAGTTCATAATTGCCTACCTCTGCAGGCTCTTCAGATGTCAGCTTCAGCGTCGAGTATTCCATTATCACTCTTATACCATCCGGAAGGTTAAGCCTGTCGCCAGCGTCGCCTTCTTTGATAAGCCTGATAATGTCCTCTATATGCGTAAAGGATATCCCGCGCAGTCCGCTTGTCTCGTTTATGGCCCTGCGGAGCACACGCCTCAGGATCGGTTTTTCAATTGTCCTTAGCGGATTGAGGAAGAGCTGTATGAACGTATCGCTCTTCCTGGTAATGAGCCTCATCAATGTCTTTGTGACCTTTAATTCTAAATACGCATCCTCATCACGCAGTATCTCCGCGCACCTGCATATATCGTTCACAACAGACGGGTTTCGTTTCTTTATCTCGTCCATAAGAGAAAGCCTTATCCAGTTTCGCGCGTATTTATCCTTGAGGTTCGATGAATCGATCATATACGGCCGGTCAGAAAGATATCCCTCTATGTCCCTGCGTTCGGTCTCAATGAGCGGCCTGATTATGCTGCCCCTGACAGGCAGTATACCCGAAAGCCCTTTTCTGCCTGAACCCCTTATAAGCCTCATCAGGACGGTCTCGGCCTGGTCATCGGCATTGTGGCCGACTGCGATGGCAGAGGCATCAATGCTTTGAGCTGTCTCTTCATACACCTTGTAACGCAATTCCCTTGCAGCCTCCTGCAGATTCATCCCGTTCTGCTGCGCATAGCCACCGGCATCAACACTCTTTTTTATAAAATCTATTTGCTGCTCATCACAGAAGCGCCTGCAGAACTCTGCTTCATTAACGGTCTCATCAGGTCTCAGACCATGATCGATATAGACCGCGCTTAATGTTAGGCCATATTCATTTTTCAGTTCGTTCAGAACATGACAGAGACATACAGAATCAGGCCCTCCTGAAAGACCTATTAGCAGACGGTCATTTCCAGAAAGCATTGAATGCCTGCCGATGGTTTTTCTTATCTGATCGATGAAATTCATAAAGTTATTCAATTATAACGAAATTTAATCACTCCGAATATGAAATTATGCTATTAAATATATATAATAATGTTTCACAAAACAACTGTTACGTTTTCTCTTTATTTATAATGCACTATTTTAGTTATAAAAATTCTGAGTTATATGCCGAGGATGTTCCGATAAGGAAGATAGCCGAAAAAGTCGGCACGCCCTTTTACGTCTACAGCCAAAGAACACTTCTCCTACACCTTAGCGCATACCAGAAGGCGTTTGACGGGCATCCTCACACAATATGCTTTGCGCTGAAGGCAAACTCAAACCCTGCGGTACTCAGACTGCTCGCAAAGAACGGCTGCGGCGCAGACGTTGTATCCGGCGGTGAGCTTTATCTTGCAAAAAAAGCAGGCGTGCCCTCAGAAAAGATCGTGTACGCCGGGGTCGGTAAAACAGAAAAAGAGATCATAGAGGCCCTGAAGGCAAAGATACTGATGTTCAATATCGAATCCTCTGACGAAATGAAGGTCATTGATAAGATAGCAGGCAGACTGAAAGTGAAAGCGCCTGTGGCGCTCAGGGTGAACCCTGACATAGATCCGAAGACGCATCCATATATTTCAACAGGGCTGAAAGAAAGCAAATTCGGCATACCGATAGAGACTGCGCTGAAGCATTACAGGCTTGCGCAGAAACTAAAGAACCTCGATATCGTTGGTATCCATAAACATATCGGATCGCAGATAACCACGTTGCAGCCTTTTGTTGATGCAGTTAAAAAGGTCATCGAGCTTGCAAAGACACTCAGAGACAACGGCATCAACATCAAAAACCTTGACATAGGCGGAGGGCTTGGCATACCTTATGACAATGAGGAACCGCCGCATCCGGGAGAATACGCAAAAGCAATTCTTCCCCTGGTCAATGAGCATGGCTTCAATCTTGTACTCGAACCGGGAAGGTCGATAGCGGGCAACGCAGGTATATTTATCACAAAGGTCCTCTACCTTAAGGACCACAATAAAAAAGAGTTCGCAATAGTTGACGGGGGGATGAACGATCTGCTGAGGCCGAGCCTCTACAGCGCATACCATCATGTCCTTCCTGTCAAGAAAAATCAGCGTAAAAAGATAACGTTCGATATCGTGGGACCGATATGCGAGTCAGGGGACTTTCTGGCAAAGGACAGAGAGATCAACCGCCTGTCACAGGGTGAATTAATAGCTGTTATGAGTGCAGGCGCATACGGCTTCACCATGAGCTCAAACTACAACAGCAGGCCCAGGGTCGCTGAGGTCCTGGTCAAAGGGAACGAATTTTTTGTAGTACGTGAACGAGAAACATACAGGGACCTTACCAAAGGGTCAACGATACCCGGTTTCCTGAAATAACATATAAAAGCATTCATACTTTTATTAAATGTTTTACGGAGGCATACCATCATGAAGCTACAATTCACTAAAATGCAGGCATTAGGCAATGACTTCATTGTTATAGACGACAGGGAAGCAAAGCTCAAGAAGCTATCGCATCTTTCCCAAAACCTATGTAACAGAAGATTAGGTATCGGCGCTGACCAGCTTCTGCTGCTCTGTCACTCAAGCATCGCGGAGTTCGGCATGCGCATTTTCAATGCTGACGGCTCTGAGGTCGAGATGTGCGGAAACGGCATAAGATGTCTCGGCAAATATATCTGGGACCATATATTTAAGTGTGATGAAAGTGTATTTGCAAAAAAATATTGTCAGAGCATAGACAGCGTCACTGTTGAAACACGCGCAGGCATCATGGTCCTTCACAAGACAAGAAACCAGTTCAGGGTCAACATGAGTGAACCTATTCTGAATCCCGAAAAGGTCCCGGTAGATACAGGCCAACTGTCTGCAAAGAAAAAAGATTCACACCTGATAAATCATCCCATAAAGGCGGGCGACAAAACCTTTAAAGTAACATGCGTTTCGATGGGCAACCCTCACGCTGTAATTGTAGTTAATGACGTTGAGAGTGTTGACCTTGCCAAGTACGGTCCTCTTATCGAAAACCATGATTTTTTCCCGAACAGAACTAATGTCGAGTTCATACAGATAGTCAACAGAAAGAACATCAAAATGAGGGTATGGGAACGGGGTTCAGGCGAGACAATGGCCTGCGGCACAGGCGCGTCAGCCTCAGCAGTGGCCGCGATACTGCTCGAACTTACCGACAGGAAGGTCACGGTACACCTGCCGGGCGGCAAACTGATGATCCAGTGGACAGCCAAAGACAATAAAGTTTATATGACAGGCCCTGCAGAAACAGTCTTTTATGGAAGGACCGACATATAAACGGAGCGTTAATATTATGAAGATTAAATGCCCTACATGTAAAAAAAGCACCGAATGGGAGGACAATGAATATAGACCTTTTTGTTCGGAAAGATGTAAACTAATTGACCTTGGAGCATGGGCTTCAGGACAATACAGGATTGACGGCATAGATGATGAAAGCAGCAATATAATGCCTTCGGACAAGGAGCAGACAGAATGATAAGACTGGCAGTTGCAGGCGCTTCCGGACGGATGGGTAACCGGATCATAACACTTGCAAACGACATTAAAGAGATACAGCTGACATGCGCTCTTGAACAAAAAGGCCATGCCAGTATCGGCAAAGACATCGGCGAGGTCATAGGGACAGGAACTGCCGGGGTTACTATTACAGACAGCATAAAAGATATAATCGATAAGAGCGATGTGCTTATAGATTTCTCATCACCATCGGCAACAATAGCATCCCTTAAAGAACTATCGGACAATCCCATTCCTGTGGTCATAGGCACAACCGGCTTCAGCAAGGACGAGATAGAACATATTAAATTGTATGCGCAGAAGACACCGTGCGTATTCGCCCCGAACATGAGCGTCGGAATAAACCTGCTGCTGAAAGTACTTGCCGACATAGCAAAAGTGACGGGTGACGACTATGATGTTGAAATAGTGGAATCCCACCACAGGCTGAAAAAAGATGCTCCCTCAGGCACGGCCATGAAACTGGCTCAGGTAGTGGCCGCAGCGCTCGACAGGGACCTGGACAAGACAGCTGTATATGAAAGACACGGCATCATCGGCGAGAGAACAGGAAAAGAGATCGGCATACAGACCCTGCGCGGCGGAGACATTGTCGGTGAACACACAGTTATGTTCTGCGGGCTTGGTGAGAGAATAGAGGTGACCCACAAGGCATCAAGCAGGGATACATTCGCAAGGGGAGCTCTAAAGGCGGCGCTATGGGTACACAAACAGACAGCAGGACTCTATGATATGCAGGATGTACTGGGACTAAAGTAACAAACAAAATACAAATCCCAAAATACAAATAACAAATAAATCACAAATATGAAATTCCAAAAAAAATACAGACCATAGCTTATTGGAGCTTTGGTCATTGTATTTTGTAATTTATTTGTAATTTGTTATTTGTATATTGGGATTTATTTGTTAATCAATATTTCAGCGGGACCCGGCCGGACAGTATGAGACCGATAATGTCCGGGTCAAACTGCACACCTGAATTGACCTTCATCTCCTCGATGACACTCTCTTTTGAAAGCGCGTCCCTGTAAGGCCTGGAACTCATCATCGCATCCACGGCATCAGCCACACCGACTATCCTTGCGGAAAGCGGAATGTCCCTGCCTTTTATTCCATCAGGGTACCCCTTCCCGTCATAGCGCTCATGATGGTGCAGTATCACAGGTATCGCCTCTTCAAGAAATGGTATTGCCTGGACTATCCTGACACCTATTGCAGGGTGCTTTTTTATCTCACTGTACTCATCATCGGTCAGGCCGCCTTTTTTCCGCAGGATGACCTCTTCGATCCCTATCTTTCCGATATCATGTATAGAGGCGGCATGCTCTATCTCTTTTATTAAATTGGCATCAACGCCCATTGCCTGCGCAAGAGCGGATGAAAGCCTGGCAACACGGTTTGAGTGGTTATAGGTATAATGATCTTTTGCATCGATAGTGAGGTTAAGTGCCTTAACAGTGCCTTCATAGTAGGACATGATATTCTTTCTCGCCCTGCTGACCTGATCCTCAAGGTATGTCGCACGGTCAAGTAGAATGTCCCTTTCAAGCTGGAGACCTTTGTTCTTGCGCCTTTTCTTCAGTCCCTTTTCAACAGCAGTCAGCACATCATCCTTGTCAAAAGGCTTCAGGAGATAATCAAATGCCCCGAAGCGTATGGCGTTCCTGGCTGTCTCTATGCTTGCATAGGCTGTCAGAAGAACGACCTCCGTATCAGGGTAGGCTTTTTTTATCTCCTTAAGCGCTGTTATCCCGTCCATCTTCGGCATCTTAATATCCATGACCACAAGGTCTACACAGTTAAGCCCCATAAATGCAATTCCTTCATCAGCGCCGGAAGCGGTCGAAACGATATATTTGTCTTTAAGCACCATGCGGATAGATTCCCTCGGCGCGAACTCATCATCAATTATAAGGATATTCTCATTGCGATCCACTTATACGGCCTCCTTCAAATCTCTCCGAAGCTGCGCTCTCTTCAAAAAGCGGCAGATCGATCACGAACGTATTAATGCCCTCCGCGCTTCTAATGTCCAACGTACCATTATGCCCTTCTATGATCTTGTTGCTTATAGGCAGGTTCAGGTCGGCGCCGAGGTCCCTGATATCAAACAGGGACTTCAGCAATTCATTTTTTGTATCAGCAAGGTCTTCACCGCCTGTATATGATATCAGTATCTCAACAGAAGGGACTGTCCCTGCAGGCAATCCTGCTTCAATAATTACAGCGGTCCCTTCCGGTGTCCTGCTGATAATACTCTGGACAATGTAACAAAGTGCTTTCACCAAATATTTTTTATCAGCATTGATATAACAATTGCCCTGCATAGAATGTTTCATCAGCTCATGAGTTGCCGGAAGATTTTTAAACGCCTCCCCGTAAGCCAGATCAAGCAGCGCATTCAGGTCTTCCCTTATGAGATGATAGTCCTGTGTGCTCGAAAATGTCACGAGTTTGTCGATAAGGCCGTCGAGCCTGCTTATTGATTCGGTAACAGTTGCAGTATAAAACCTGCTCAGGTCATCATCAGACTGTTTCTCATGAAGGAGCTGGGTGTAGGTATGAATGGAAGTGAGCGGATTTCTTACTTCATGGGCTATCTTTGCCATCAGGTCATTTACTGTCTTAAGCTTTTCCGCCTTGCGCTTTTCGCCTTCAAGCTTCTTGGAATCAGAAAGGTCCGAAAAGAGTATACCGGCCCCTGAAGCATTCTGCTGTTCATCCAGAAGCCTGTAGCTGTTTATACCAAGGATCATGCCGGAAGGCCTTATAACGACCTCATGACGGTTATATGATCTTCCTGTTGACATTGTTTCGTACAAGATCTCTCCCAAAGGCGATGGAAGCACATTAAGGTCAGCGCCTTCAGCCTCTCTCTGTCCAATACCGAGTATCTCGGAAGCCTGCTGATTAAGTATTGTCACTTTTCTGCTCTTATCTATTGCGATCATACCGCTGGTCATGCTGGCCAGAATATTTTTAGTAAACTCCTTCTGACACCACATCTGATGATGCAGGTCAATGTCCTTTACCGCGGCTCCAAGATAATTGCAAAGCACATAGATAAGCTCAAGCTCTTCCCTGTAATAAGACTCTTCGGCAATTTTCTCTCCGATATTAAATATGCCTATCAGCTTGCCCTTATATATCATGGGAAATGATACCGAGCACTGGAGCAGATCCATCTCTTTTGAAATACTCAGGTCTGCCGGTTTTTCAAATGAGACCGGTTTCTGTATGATACGTCCGGTCCTGGCAAGCATTGAAATAAGCTCACTGTCTCTTTGAAGCAGAATATTGTCGGCAATGTACGGGTCAAGCCCGTTACAGGTCTTCACGCGGAATCCATCGGTGTCTTTGAGCAGCACCGACATCCTGCTCACCCTGGCTATCTCCATAACAGAATCCATGAAATGGTCAAAGAGCTTGCGCATATCAAAACTGGCAGTAAGCATCTTTGCGAAATTCACAACAACCTTCTCTTTTATGAACCGGCCGTACGGGGCAGGCTCAAAATGTCCGGAGAACATTTCCGCTTCATGACGGCGGTATGTCCTGTCATGAGAAGGACGCGACTGGTTTACGGATTTCTTCATGAACCTGATCTCACTTTTGTACTTCTGCTTCTCAAGCGCATGCTTCAGTTTGTCAGGAAGCGCTGTCAGAACTGACTCAGCAGACACTGCACCGCAGACACTTGCGGGAAGATCATACATATTGAGATCATCACCGGGCCTGCCGGGCGTGATAAGCATTACCATATCATCATCAAGCTTTCTGAGAAATCCCATAAGACCATCAAGGCTGAATGAACCTGTATCAAGAATAATAAAATTAAGGGGGATATTACTGTAAAGGTCCTCAAGCTCATCCAGAGTCTTAAGAGGGTACACAGTGTACTTTGCAAGGGCTTTTTTAAGTCCCGCTATAAATACATCCTCTCTGGTGCTTAATAAGGCAAGAATTTCCATATTATTGTTTTTTATCAGATTATAGGTGTTACTTATAGTATATATGAATTGTTAATTTCTGACCGGCAGCAATACAGTAAATGTTGTGCCTTCATCCGGCTTACTGTTGACAGCAATGCCGCCGCCATGATCTTCTATTATCCTCTTGCTTATGGCAAGGCCGAGCCCTACCCCCATTTCCCTGGATGTAACAAAAGGATCAAATATTCTGTCTATATCCTCACCCGGAATACCCTCTCCGGTATCAGAAACCGTTATTCCTACATTGTCACCGGCAGGTCTGATATCAACCGTCAGCACACCTTCTCCATTCATGGCATGGCAGCCGTTCGAAATTATATTTTCAAAGGCCTGTTTCAATTTCAAAGCATCCCCGGTCATATCAATCCTGCTGTTACCATAGTTCTTTACGGCACTGATACTTTTTCTCTCAACGTCAAATTTATTCTTAACATAATCGACTGTTTCATCCACAAGACCGACAAGATCGAAATTATTAATACGAGAGGCCTGTTTGTCAGTTGAAAAATCGAGCAGGTCGCTTATAAGTCCGTCTATCTTTTCTATCTCACCCTCAACGATCTTTGAAAATGTGTTTCTGAAGTCTGCATCATTATATTTTTCCGGCATTAACTGGGCAAATGTCTTGAGCGAAGTGAGCGGGTTCCTTATCTCATGCGCGAATGTCGCGGCCATCATACCAATGGATGCCAGCCTGTCGGTCTGGGCCTTGCTGCCGTAAAGACTATCATCATTACAGGTCAAAACAGTCCTTTCAGTATTGGAGCAGGACCCGCCCAGGACACCGTTTATCTTTTTCCTCAGGGGATTAAACAATGCGGCAAGAACAAGGGCCGCAAACAAGTTTATATATAATGGATCAACATGGACAAGATCATGGGATAGTTTTGTAATGGCAGGCACAAGAATTACAAAAAGCCCCGAAAGAAGGCAGGTAGAAAAAAAGTAAGCCATTGCATTTTTGAATACAGCTTTAATATTCATAGCTCAAAAGATCTCTCATGCTGCAAATTAAAACCATAATATTTATACTGGCCAGGCTATAATGCTTAAAATAATATTAATTCAACTTGATATATTTGCATCATTCAGAAAGCAAAAATATCGTATCTGCTCCCCTTTGATACAATCATTTAATGTATAAAAGCATGAAAACGCAATTCAGGATAGAGAATACGCACTGTATTAATTTTTAACACATCCAACGCGATAAATTCAAGCAAAATTACATTTTAATAACCTGTTATATTGATTTATTTTTACCCCCCTTCACTTTTTGCCGGATAACAGTTATATTATACATTCAACTTTAGAACAGGAGATCTACTGTCATGAAATATGACAATGACATGAAGTGTAAAAACTGCAAAGGCAGACTGAACCTGAGAATAGGCTGAAAAAGCATAAAACTCTGCTGCATGGACTGCGGCACAACCTATTCCATTGATGAATATAAAAATGAACTGGATGCAAATTTCTGGGAAAAATTGTCTCACCGTTCCTGTGACAGGGTTTAAGTGCATTAAGCGGCCGGATTTAAAATAATTATAAGTAAGCTCTAATTATTCCTGCCAACTATTGACAATTCAACGCATTTTCAATTATGATTCTATGTTCAATTAATAAATGTTGTCTTAGAGAGGGATTATGAAAACTTTATCTGCAAAAAAAATTGACGTTGAAAAAAAGTGGTATGTTGTTGATGCCAAGGACCAGGTAGTCGGAAGACTCGCAACAAGGGTTGCCATAATCCTCAGGGGCAAACACAAACCTATATATACACCGCATGTTGACACCGGTGACTTTGTGGTCATTGTGAATGCCGACAAGGTCCGCTTTACCGGGAAAAAGCTTGATGACAAGAAATACTATCACCACACCGGTTATCCGGGCGGTATAAAGATGAAAACTGCCAGGCAGATTCTGGAAAAGAACCCTGAAAGGATCTTAATGTCAGCAATACGCGGCATGATTCCAAAGAATACGCTCGGAAGAAGCCAATTAAGCAAGTTAAAGGTTTACAGCGGAAAAGAACATCCACACGTAGCACAGAACCCTGAACCCATAAGCTTAAATACCAGTAAGGAGTCATAATAGAATGGCAGATATAGAATACAACGCAACCGGCAGAAGAAAAAACGCTATAGCACAGGTCTTTTTAACTCCCGGCACAGGCAATATAACAATAAATAAAAAACCGATGGACCAGTACTTTCCCTATGAGACAATGAAGATGATAATACAACAGCCTCTTCATGTTGTAGCGGTTAACGGAAAATATGACATCAACGTCAGGGTAAATGGCGGCGGTTTCAGCGGACAGGCTTCAGCAATAAGGCACGGTATATCAAGGGCGCTTCTGATCGCAAATTCAGACTTCAGGCCGAAGCTTAAAAAAGAAGGTCTGCTCACAAGAGACCCGAGAGCTGTAGAACGTAAGAAATTTGGGCAGAAAGGTGCCAGGGCACGCTTCCAGTTTTCAAAGAGATAATTTTACAATTAGCATCACTATTGCAAACTTCAATGCCCAAAACAGTATGTTTTGGGCATTGTTTATTTAAAAGGACATTGTATTAATCATAAACCTGAATATAAGGTATAATCTATCATGTTAAAAACAGCCATACTCGGAGGCAGCGGATATACAGGATTTGAACTGATACGTTTGCTCCAAAACCACCCTGAAGCGGAGATAACCGCTGTCACATCACAACGGCTTGCGGGCACACCTGTGTCGGACACATTCATGGGACTGAGGAACTCAAACCTGAAGTTCGAACCGCTTAATATTGATACGCTCACCGGAAAAGCTGACCTCTTCTTTCTCTGCCTTCCGCACAAAACATCTCAGGACATTGTTGCGCATCTTCATAAAGCAGGAAAAAAGGTGATAGACCTCTCTGCTGATTACAGGCTGAAAAGCGCCGAAATATATGAAGAATGGTATAAAACACCACATATGCATAAAGACCTGCTCACAGAAGCCGTGTACGGCCTTCCCGAGTTATACAGGGAAAGCATCAGCAAGGCATCTATAATCGCAAACCCGGGCTGTTATCCGACAAGCATAGCCCTCGGGCTGGCGCCTGTCATTGATAAGGATTACATTGATACGGACACTATTGTAATAGATTCGAAATCAGGAACGTCCGGAGCAGGAAGGAGTCCTTCACAGCCATTCATGTTCTGCGAGGTCAATGAATCTGTCAAGGCATACGGCATAACCGTCCACCGCCACACCCCTGAGATAGAACAGACCCTCAGCGACCTGTCCAAAAAGGACATCAAGGTGATATTCACGCCTCACCTTATACCCATGGACAGGGGCATGCTCAGCACGATCTATGTCCGGCTAAATAAAGAGATCCCTATTGAAGACATTCAGGGAACATACAGGGATTTCTATAAAAATGAACCGTTCGTCAAAATAATGAATAACGGTGTCCTCCCTGCAACAAAAGCGGTAAAGGGAAGCAATTACTGTGACATATCAATTTTCATGGATAAGCGCGGCAATAAAGGGAACACACTTATTATAGTCAGTGCTATCGACAACCTTCTTAAAGGCGCATCCGGTACAGCCCTGCATAA
This sequence comes from uncultured bacterium, assembly GCA_965603765.1. GTDB lineage: Bacteria > Nitrospirota > Thermodesulfovibrionia > UBA6902 > UBA6902 > CBFDEG01. The sequence goes on from CBFDEG010000010.1 coordinate 29,744, forward strand.
TATGAACATAATGTACGGCTTTGAAGAAACAACCGGACTGACATCCGCGCCGCCTTCTCCCTGATGAATAAACCATCTCCACAGAAATTATTGCCCGTGCCGGGATTCAGCTTTTCAGCGGCAACAGCAGGCATAAAAGAATCAGGCACAAAAGACATGGCCCTGATATATTCAGAAGTACCGGCGGTCATGGCAGGCGTGTTCACAAAGAACAGCATAAAGGCCGCTCCGGTAAAGCTCGCCATCGAAAAAATATCTGCGCGAAAAGGCCAAGCAATTATAATAAACAGCGGCAATGCAAACGCCTGCACCGGCAAACAGGGCATGAAGGACGCTGCTGAAATGACCGCCTCAACAGCCGCGGCCCTCAATATCCCGGAAGACCTTGTCTATGTCTCTTCAACAGGCATTATCGGCAGGACGCTGCCCATGGATGTAATTAATAACGCTATACCCGGACTTGCGAAAGGACTGTCCCATTCAGCAATGGACAGCGCTGCCGCCGCAATAATGACGACTGACACATTCCCGAAGAGCGTTTCAAAAACAATAAAGATTGCCGGAAAGACCATAACTATTTCAGCAATTGCAAAAGGTTCAGGCATGATCTGCCCTGATATGGCGACCATGCTCTGCTATATTGTCACTGACCTGGCGATAAGCCCTGCTGCCCTCGACTCCGCGCTCAGAGGTGCTGTGGAAATATCGTTCAACAGGCTTTCGGTTGATAATGACATGAGCACAAATGACACTGTGTTTGTCATGGCCAACTGCAGAGCAGGCAACAAACCAGTTACAATGAGATCACCGGACTATAATAAATTCAAGAAAGCGCTTGAAGAGATCTCATATGAATTAGCAAGAATGATAGCTATAGACGGAGAAGGCGCAACCAAGCTGATAGAGATAATAATTAATGGCGCAGCCTCAGAGACAGATGCAAAAAAGGCGGCAATGTCCATCGCAAACTCAATGCTGGTAAAAACCGCCATATTCGGCAAAGACCCGAACTGGGGAAGGATAATCGCAGCTGCCGGCTATTCAGGGGCAAAGCTGAACGAAGACATGATGACAATATCTATTAATAACATAAAGCTTGTCACTAAGGGCACCGGCACCGGTAATGAGTCCGCTGCCAACAAAGAGCTACAGAAAAAAGATATCAAAATAACCGTTGAGCTCGGAGCAGGAAGGTCTGAGGCAAAGGTCCTCACCTGCGACCTGACGGACGGATACATTAACATAAACGCTCATTATACAACCTGAAACCCGGTCAAACCATGAAGTACTTGACAGATCTATAATATTTTTTTAAGTTATGTATAAAATAAACCGATAATTATAGAAACTATTTAAAGGAACTATAATGAAAAAAATACTACTTTCAATTATTACATTAGCCGCATTATTAATTGTCACAGGCAGCCCGCATTCAGCAGAAGCAGCAAGGGAATACATCATAAAAAAAGGGGACACTCTCTGGAGCATATCTAATGCAGAACTTGAAGACACCTTCCTATGGCCAAGGCTCTGGAACGTAAACCCTCATATTCCAGACCCTGACCTTATATACCCCGGGCTGAAGATCAGGATCCCTTCACGGGAAGAACTGCTACTGCCCTATGCGCCCAAACCAGTGGCCAAACCTGCGGTAAAACCAAAAAAGACAGTTAAAATTGTTTCCAAGCTGCCGACCAGGTATATTCTCAGCAAAAAGAAATTCATCACGAGCGGATGGGTATCCAAAAGATTTCCCTCAGTCGGCAAGATCACCTACACGCATATGGACCGTGTGATAATAGCCAAAGGTGATACTGTTTACATAAAGGTCAACAAAAGGAAAAAAATAGAAAGTAAGCTGCCCGCTCAATTGCTCATAACAGAGCATTCCGGGGAGCGTTATTTTACGATAAGAAAGAACAAAAAAGTTTTTCATCCTAAAACAGGACGCTACATGGGTAACCAGATAAAGATAACAGGCATTCTCGAGGTAGTAGAAGATGAAGGCCGCGCCCTCAGGGCAAAGGTGATAGATTCATTTGAAGACATAATGACCGATGACGAACTTATGTATTATGAAGACATGGTGCCGCCTGCTGTGCCTGATACAATAAGAAGACCTGACATAGAAGGCTACGTGGTAGAATCAAAGATAAACTCAAGCATAATAGGTGAAGAAGATATTATTTACCTCGATAAAGGCAAACATGACGGATTGATTGTCGGGGACATTTTTTCGTCAATAATAGATGACCGCATCGTAAGAGAGATAGGCAGCTTTCAGATAATCTCCCTGCAGCCGGAAACTTCCACAGCGCTGATACTTGATACAAAAGAAGAAATAACTATCGGTTCTGAATGGGGACAAAAGAGAAGTAAATAAGAAATTACAAGCACCAAATTTCAAATAAGCTCAAAGCATGAAAATTCAAATCCCAAACACATGGTGTTTGGGATTTTTGTCATTGGATATTGTGATTTATTTGTATTTTGCTATTTGTGTTTTGGGATTTACCTGTATCAGGTACTAACGAGGGTCTTAAGGGCCTTCAGCCTGCTCGGATGCTTCAGTTTTCTCAGGGCCTTGGCCTCTATCTGCCTTACCCTTTCCCTGGTTATCGTAAGATGTCTTCCGACCTCTTCAAGGGTATGGTCTCTGTCAACACCAATTCCAAAGCGCATTCTAATGACCTTTTCCTCTTTAGGGGTCAATGTTCCGAGAACCTTCTTTATATATCCTGAAATCTCTTTGTTCTCAGCATCTGTATACGGTGAAGGACTGTTCTTGTCACCTATGAAGTCCTCAAGCTCAGTATCTTCGTCACCAACCGGTGTCTGGAGCGCAATGGGGTCCTGTATCGCCCTGAATACCTCCTCTACCTTTCTTGGAGGTACGGCAAGCCTCTTTGCTATCTCTTCATTGCCGGGCTCTCTGCCGAGTTCCTGGGTAAGCTCCCTTGAAGCCTTGGTGACCCTGTTATAAAACTCCATCATATGTACAGGCACTCTGATCGTCTTTGTCTGGTCGATCAGCGCCCTGGTAATGGCCTGTCTTATCCACCAGGTGGCATATGTACTGAACTTAAATCCCTTTTCGTATTTAAACTTGTCAACTGCCTTCATCAGGCCTATATTGCCCTCCTGAATAAGATCAAGCAGCGGCAGGCCTCTGCCCACATAGTTTTTGGCTATATTAACAACCAGTCTCAGGTTACGTGTTATAAGCTCGTTCTTGGCTTCAAGCACAAAAGCCTGGACCCTGCTTATCCTCTCCCACATTGACATGAGATTGTCTACTTTGGTTCCGATCTCTGATTCTATCTTACGGAAGGTCTTTGACGCACGCTGGGCCATCTCTTCCATAGCAGCCAGCTTTGAACTCCGGACCCGTTTTTTGCCCTTTTCATTTTTAAGGAATACGGTTAAAGATTTAAGGGAACCTCCATACTGGGAAAGTTCACCATTCATGTTCCTTATGACCTCAATGAACATATCGAGACTGTAAAGGACCGCATCAAGGATCTGGGTCAGTTTTTCTCCGTCCTCAAGATCCTGAAGGTCCTCATTCGTGTCAATGCTCTCTTTCACCTCTTTGGTGATCTTAAGCGGCTTGACTATCTCATAGATTATTTCCTTGCCCTCTTCAAGCTTTTTGGCAAGTTCGACCTCCTCACTCTTTGTAAGAATAGAAATATCCCCCATTGAATGAAAATATGCCTGAACAAGGTCTTCTGTCTTCTCATATTCAGGAGTAGTGTCAGTCTCCTCAAGAGGACGCGCCTCATCAGAGTCAACTATTTTAACCCCCATATCATTCAGGAGTTCCATAAGTTCTTCTATCTCATCCGGGGTGAAAAATTCGGCAGGAAGGGCCTCATTAATTTCATCATAGGTAAGCTGGCCACGCTTCTTACCTACCTCTATCAACTCGTCAAATATGTCTTTTTCTTTCATTAATTTATCCCTGTGACCATCAACTTATAAGTTTAACATAAATGTTTATTTATTTCTATATTGAGAAGGCTAAAATATATAACTATTTTCACCAATGGGAGCTGTCATGGCAGAAACATTACTAAGGACTATATCAAAGCCGGGATTTATTTTCAATCACGGTCACTTAACTCTCTCGACCACCTTCTGCATATCATCCCATGTAAGCCATTTATCCTTCCGGTTCCTGAGCAGGTAGGCAGGATGAAATGTTGGCATTACAGGTATCCCTCTGAATTCAAGAAAACTGCCTCTGAGACTCGATATCGGTGAATTATTCCTCATAAGTGCATTGACAGCGACCGGTCCAAGACATACTATGACCTTCGGCCCTATAATTTCAACCTGTCTCTCAACAAAGGGCCTGCAGGCCTCTATTTCGTCAGGTTCAGGGTTCCTGTTGCCAGGGGGTCTGCACTTCACAATATTAGCAATATACACATTGTCACGCTTCAGACCGAGCTTGACTATCAAATTTGTCAGAAGCGTACCGTCATCTCCGGCAAAGGGTCTTGCCTGAATGTCATCATCCCTGCCGGGTCCTTCACCGATGAACATAATATCAGCACGCGGCGCGCCCTCACCGAACACAATGTTTTTCCTGCCATTACATAGCTTACATCTCCTGCAGTCCCCTATTTCCCGCCGGAGACCTTCAAGTGTCTCTGCCAGAACCGGAGCGACTGCCGACACTGCCCCGCATTCAGGCAATGAAGCGTTTTCCTGCACATTCAAAAGTCCTGTCAGCTCTTTCTCTTTCACCGGCAGATAGTTAAACCCGAGTTCAGAATAGAATTCCATGGCACTGCGCAGTTCCTGTAATATCTCAGACTTGTTATTCATAAATTTCTAATCGTATAGCGGGACAGCAACGGTAGTGGATTAGTAAAAGCAGCAAAAGAAGGAATGGTGGCAAGATGGAGAAAGAAAAGGAAAATGTGACTATCGTCGTCTTCAGCGGCGAACTGGATAAGGCACTGGCGGCCTTCAACATCGCCACCACGGCAGCAGCCATGGGCATGGACGTTACCATGTTCTTTACCTTCTGGGGGCTAAAC
>CBFDEG010000011.1:0-32185 GCA_965603765.1 uncultured bacterium
CGACAAATGCTGAAAGCTGCATCCGTCCAAGAAGCAGTTCCTCCCTGTCCTTTATGGTCCTGGACATCCGGTTAAACTCTATAGTAAGCATTCCGATCTCATCACCTGAAGAGATGCTGATCTCGGGATAATGGCCTTTACGCACACTTTGTACAGCCTTGGACAGGGATGTTAGCGGCCTGGTCAATGCCGCAGTCAGCTTGTAAACCAGGATAGTGCTGGCAGTTATGAAGATCAGTGTAATTATTAAACTCCTGTAGATGTTCTTGTTTATTGACTGCTTCATAAATGATTTGGAAAATCCTATCCTTACCCAGCCGACAATTTCGTTCAGTTCATTCCCCGGCAATGTTTCCTGAAAGATATCGATGTCTTCTTCCGCCTTGGTTGAATAAACAGGTGAGTGAAGATCGAAATAATCGTTTTCCTCTATAATGGCCGCAGCTGAGTGTTCAGGATGTTTAGTATGTTCAGGTACGATGCCGTCCTTAAATAACAGGTCGGAAGCTGTATCGTAAAATGCCACAAACGAAACCTCCGGAACTGCCTTAAGGGAGTCAGCGGCTTTTTCCATAAGTTCCTGGTTCTTTGAGATCAGAGGCAGTTCACTGATGTGAGAGGCCAGATCGGTCATCACCTTTGCCTGTTTAATAATATTTTCTCTCATTATTGCACGTTCTGTTCTTACAGAATCAAAGGTATATGATAATGAGGTGAGAATGAGGATCGGAACAGCGGTAAATATGATCTTTTGCCTGAAGGATCTCGCCTGTACATGAAACAAACCGGCCAGTTTCTTCATGATGTTTTTTGATCTGTTTAAAGGCATAGACATTATGGATATACCTTCCGGGCTGTTTTTGCCAGTTCAGGCGGAATGTTAATATTCATGGTTTCAGATGTTTTCCTGTTAATGTAAAGATGGAAGTTATCAGGCGGTACAGCCAAAAGCCCGGCCGCGCTTTTATTTGTAATTACTTTATTTGCAAGTTTCCCGATCTGCTGACCCATTGCTGATGTATCAAATCCGAGAGAGAACAAAGAACCTGTCTTAACATATTTTTCCGATATCCCGAGTATCGGTATGTTTTCCCTGAAAGAAAAGATATAGAGTCTTTCCAGGACCCTGGCTGTTATCAGGTCTCTCTCTGGAAGCAGCAGCAGGGCATCGATGTCTTTCCCCATGGTTGTCAGACTTTCAATGAATTCATAAGGGTTTTTTGCATTACAGTAAGTAACACTGGGGGATTTGATGCTGAATTGTATATGTGCATTTACTCCGTGCATGCATATGACAGCTATTTTTTTTATCTCGGGAAAATATGTATTCAGCAATGATAAATATTTGATGACAGGGGTTGTCATGTATACACCTGTAATATTTTTTCTTTCTGTTTCAGGCGGTGTGATCAACAGTCCGTATATAACTGAGATTGATTCCGGCAGAGAACCGGCTGCTGTCAGGGCATCTTTGCCCAGGGCTATTACTGTTTTAGCACCTTCATTCCTGACAATATCGGCAAGGTCATTGTTTATGTCCTCTATTGAGATCATGACCTCTTTGTGATGCAGGGTATCCTTTATTCCATTGATCACCTCAGAGACGGGCTTAAGCCTGGTATTGCCTAAAATTATGACATCAGCTGAATCAGCTATGGAAGAAGATAGGAAGATCGTTATGCATGTTATCAGTATAATGATCATGTTCCTGAAATTTATTGATAAGTTATTTTTCATTTTGTTCTTTATGATTTAAAAACAGATTCTTACATTCTTTTCGACCCATATGTGACTGTGCTTGAATATTTTCATCTAATACGGCTATTCATATATATTATGAACTCTTGAAACGGGACTTTTCTCGTTTCGTTTTGCTTTGTCATGATTTTTATATAATAAAATCAGCATATTAAAATGGACACGATGTTTTGAGTGTTTCATCAAAGAACAGCGAAAGGACTTTTGCTGTTTCGGACTGAAGTTCTGCAAGCTGGAATGCATGTGCTGAGGAGAGGGAGGCTAATAGTATGAGCGCTGTAAAGAGATGTTTTATCATGACGTATCAGCCAATCTGAAAGTTTCAGGGTTTATAACTCTTTATTAGATTATATCAGATGTTTTGGCATTAAAATGTATACCTTGCCTCCACTAAAAACATTCTCTCATTTGAAATTGTTTTTTCAATGTTTAAATATGACTCCGGCTAACAGAATGTATTTTCAGCATGTTTCAAGGTGCTTTAACCTTTAGAATTGGTTTTCAGTAATAGACATATGATAAGATATCGATTTTACAGGTTGCACTAAATATCGTTAAGGAGAAAGCATTTATGAGATTTTCAAATACATTTATCCCCACCCTGAGAGAGGCACCTGCCGAGGCCGAGGCAGTAAGCCATATATTGATGGTGCGTGCAGGTTATATAAGACAGCTCGCATCCGGTCTGTATATCTATCTGCCGCTTGCGCTCAGGGTCATGGACAAGATAAATACGATCATACGTGAAGAGATGAATGCCATAGGTGCTCAGGAGATATCAATGCCGGGCCTTCATCCTTCTGAGATATGGAAAGAGACCGGTCGGTGGGATGAGATAGGTGATGAAATGTTCAGGCTCAAGGACCGTGGCGGGAGGGATATGTGTCTCGGTATGACGCATGAAGAGATAATTACATGGCTTGCTTCAAAAGAGCTGAGCTCGTACAGGGACCTGCCCCAGACATGGTACCAGATACAGACAAAGTTCAGGGATGAGGCAAGGCCTAAAAGCGGGATATTGCGGACCCGTGAATTTACCATGAAGGACAGCTACAGTTTTGACAAAGATGAGGAAGGCCTTGAGATCAACTATCAAAAGCATGCGGATGCGTATAACAGGATATATGAAAGAAGCGGACTGGAATTTTATAAAGTTGATAGCGATCCCGGCATGATGGGCGGGGCAACTGCCCATGAATTTATGGCCCCGAGTCCGGCGGGTGAGGACACGATCGTGTTATGCGGTAAATGCGGGTACTCGGCAAATGTTGAGCTTGCGGGTTCTGTTCCTCTCGCGCAGGAAGTACCAGCAGGAGAGCAGGAGAGTCAGCCCGTGGATGTTGAGACTCCGGAGAGAAGAACGGTTGATGAGGTCACCCGTTTTTTAAAGGTCCATCCATCGGCTCTTATCAAGAGCCTTTTAATGATAGGCCCTGACGGACCTTTTCTTGCGCTTATGAGAGGCGACCAGGTGCTGCATGAGAAAAAACTCCAGAGGATAATAGGAGATTTCAGGCCGGCCACAAAGGATGAAGTAAAAGAGATACTGGGGGTTGAGGCAGGTTTTATAGGCCCGCACAATACTGAAATAAAAAAGATAGCGGACAATTCCCTTAAGCACGGAATATATATTGCCGGCGCCAATAAAAAGGGTTTTCATACTAAAGGGATAAAACCTGATGTTGATTTTCAGGCGCAGTGGCATGACATACATATTGCAAAAGGCAGGGATGGATGTCCGAATTGCGGCGCGGAGCTTGCTGAAAAGAATGTTATAGAGATCGGTAATATCTTCAAGCTCGGCACCAAATATTCAGAGCCGTTAAAGGCCGTTTACCTTGACGAGGACGGGAAGGAGAATACGATAATCATGGGAAGCTACGGCATAGGGCCTGCACGTATTGCCGCGGCCGCTATTGAGCAGAACAATGATAAGGACGGCATGATATGGCCCCTGAGTATTGCTCCATTTAATGTAGAGGTGATCCCGCTTGGTTTGGAGGATGAGGTTATGAATGCTGCTGATATGATATATAAAGGACTTATGTCAGAAGGCATTGAAGTGCTCTTTGATGACAGGGATGTAAGGCCGGGTGTTAAATTTAAGGATGCTGACCTTATAGGGGTCCCGTATCAGGTGATCATAGGTAAAAAGGGGCTGAAAGACGGGATCGTTGAGGTCAAGACAAGAAAGACAAAGGAGACCGATAAGCTTTCACCCGAGGGTGCTGTTGAAAAAATAAAAGATATCTTTAAAACTGAATAAACACTAAATAACAAGCACCAAATAGCAAATAAATCACAAGCTCCAAATTCTAATTATGCTTGCTCGGAGTTTTGGTCATTGGTGTTTGGAATTTATTTGTAATTTGTTATTTGTATTTTGGGATTTTATTTAATGCCATAAAAAAAGCCGGTACAGAAATATCTGTACCGGCTTTTATGATTTTAATTAATGTTGTGCTTCTGTTTCGGGTGCTGTATCAGCTTTTTCCCATGGCAGCTGGACAGCGCTTATAGCGGTGTCATCTGTAGTTACTTCATTTTCTCCCTTTAATTTTTCTACGTATGAATCAAAGAGTTGTTTCTTTTTTTCTGCCAGCAGCTGTTTTTGGATGGTTTCTTTTGCCTGTTCAAAAGTTACAGGGCTGCCCTTTTTTATATCTTTGAGTTTAATGATATGATAGCCGAAGCGTGTCTTGACCGGTTCACTTACCTCGCCGGGCTTAAGGCCAAGAGCAGCCTTTTCAAATTCCGGGACCATTTTCCCCTGTCCGAAATAGCCGAGGTCCCCGCCTTTTTGTGCAGATCCTTTGTCGGCAGAATGCGCTTTTGCAAGAGATGCAAAACTTTCGCCTTTATTGATTTTATTGAAAATATTCTGTGCCTCTTCCTCTGTTTGTACAAGTATGTGGCTGGCCCGGATCTGTGTTCCGGTTGTGAACTTGTCCGCATTCTGATCAAAGAATGTCTTGACATCTGTGTCACTGACCGATACTTTATCTTCCACTTCTTTTTTCAGTAACAGAGAAACAAGAGTCATTTTTTTGAATTCATCAACCTTGCTCAGATATTCTTTATTGTTGTCGAGCTTCATCCTCTTTGCTTCTGTATAGATAAGTTCTTTTTTGATCAGTTCATCCAGGAACTTCTTTTTGCCTTCATCTCCATTGAACTGGCTTCTGGCCCATTCAGGGATACGGTTTATCTCGTTCAGAAAATCTTCCTGCGTTATCTCGGAATCTCCGGCTTTTGCAATTACAGGGCTGTCTGACTTGTGCCCTTTGAGCTGGTCACAGCCGGTAAAAATTAACAAGACAAGCGCAGGGAACAGCATAAGGTGCAGAAAATGTTTCATTGAGGATTCTCCTTGTGATAAATTGTTATAGATTTCTTCAGCCTATGGTCTGTTTTATACCACAATGTATTGGATTTTACAAGCAAAACAGCCAATGGTTATGAGAGATTATTATTGCTTAATGTCCTGCTTTAATATATTTTTTATGTAATCAAGCTCATCTTCTCTGCTGCTTACCTTTTCTTCAATTCTTGCTTCAGTCAGTGCGGATAAAATATCTTTAAAGAGAGGTCCGGGCTTCAGTCCGAGGGCTATCAGGTCAGTGCCGGTAATTTCCGGAAGGGTGCTTCTGAGTGTTGTCAGGTACATTGAAATTGCTTTTTGGGCCTCTTCGCTGCTGCATTTTGACATTGCATAAAGTATGGTCTGTATATCCAGCGAACGGAGGGCATGGTATGTTTCCTTGGGCAGCCATGAACGCATCTTCATAAGCATTTGTGTGCTTTCCAAGCCGTTTATCATGGATTCAGCAAGGTTTGGCGGTACCTGAAGTCTTAGCAGCGCTTCATTTTGTTCTTTTGGTGTGAGTTCGTCAAGCAGTGCCATAAGAAAGAGGTGTGACCTGTTAATATTTTCTTCGAAAAATTGCAGTTTAAACCAGCTTATGGTTTCCTGTATTGCATCAAATCTTTTTTCGAGTGTTTCAGAAATGTTCAGCACGGGATGAATGGGCTTTAACAGGCTGAATTCATCAAGCCTCTTTATTGCCTCGACAGGCTTTGTCTCTGTAAACAGCAGGTTTAGCTCATCGTACATTCTTGTGCCGGAAAGTTTGTCAAAAAGGTTGATGCGGACCGCGGTACTTATCAGCTTTTTAGTATGCTTGCTTATTTTAAAGCCGAAACGTTCTGAAAACCGTATTGCTCTGAATGCCCTCGTGGGGTCTTCTATAAAGCTGAGATTGTGAAGTATCCGTATTGTTTTTTCCTTTATGTCTCTCTGCCCGCCGAAAAAATCTATTAGTTTGCCGAAATGTTCCGGGTTCAGTTCCAGGGCCAGTGTGTTGATGGTGAAGTCTCGTCTGTAAAGGTCTTTTTTTATCGAGGATGTTTCAACCATTGGAAGCGCGGCAGGATATTCATAATATTCGGTCCGCGCGCCTGCCACGTCAAATTTCAGGAAGTCTGTTATTACAACAGCTGTCCCGAACTTTTCGTGGGTCTTTACTTTTGCATTGAGTTTTTTGCCCAGTATCTTTGCAAAATTGATCCCGTCTCCTTCAATGACAATGTCAAGATCAAGATTTTCCTCGCCGCGCAGCATGTCCCTTACTGACCCGCCTACGAGGTATGCCCGGTAGCCGAGCGACTCTGCCTCTTCTCCTGACTGAATGAGAAGGGCCATTACTTTTTCGGGAAGTCTGGCCTTCATGGTGGTGGTCAGATTCTTTCCAATTGAAGGCTTTCCTGAAAGTTTTTCCCCGCTGCTTATCCTGTTTTTTCTCAGCAGGCTTTCATATAAGGAACGCAGCAGGTCTGTACGTGTTATAGCGCCGACAACCACACCATTTTCTGTAACAGGCATGAAACGCTGGTTCTTTTCTATCATGTTTGATTCTATTATGCTGATCGGTGTTGAAGGTGAGACTACCGGGACTTCAGTGGTGCAGAACTCGTTTATTTTATTTTTCCCGAACCCGTGGAACAGGGCCTTTTCAACCGCCTCCCTTGAGATAAGACCGTAAAGACTTTTTTGTTTCAGTACAGGAAGAACATTAACTCCGTATTTGGTCATGGTTCTTTCAGCGGTTTTTATTGTCTCGTCCCATGAAATGATCTTTACAGGGCTTGTCATAATGTCCCTTGCTGTCCTGGAAGGGTGAATGTTTTCCTTTAAGGTCTTTAAAAGAAGCTGTTCCGCTTCTTCAATGGACATATCCTTGATTACTGCTGAGGCGGCTCCCGGATGACCGCCGCCTTTAAATGTATGCAGTATTTCAGACACATCAACTTCCGGTATGCGGCTTCTTGCTATCATCTGTAACCGGTCTTCCATCATTACGAGCATGAATACAGCATCAACATCGTCTATCTCTTTTATTCTGTGTGCAAGTGATGCGATGTCGCTTATGTAGGTCTCTCTTGATGCTGTAACTATTTTTATCCTCACATCGTGGATCAGATGTTCTTTTGAGGACTGTATCAAGTCGTTCAGCAGGTCAATATGCTCGGGGCTGAGCTCTTTTTTTATAAAACTTGAGACAATGTTCAGGTTGGCCCCTTTTTTCAGCAGCCATGAAGCAGCGGAAAGGTCCCTTGACGTGGTTGAAGGGAAGATGAGGGAGCCTGTTTCCTCATAGATACCTATCATAAAGACAGTCGCCTCTTCCGGGGAAATATCTTTTCTGTCTTTTTTGAGCATCTCTATGAATATTGTTGTTGATGCCCCGATAATCTCTATTATCTCTTTTTCTCCCCGTATGTCTTTTTCCGAAAACGGGTGATGGTCATAAATATGTATTGTCAGCCCTTTATTTTCAAACAGTTCATCGAACCTGCCGATACGTTCAGGGTTTTTTACGTCAACAAGTATCAGGCGGTCTATTTTGCCCATGTCTATGTCTTTGATCTTTGTTATGTCAGCTTTTATATCTGAAACAGAGAGGAACTCCCTTACGCTTTCCTCCTGAGAGCCGGGGAAGACAAGCATTGCGTCAGGGTAATACTTTTTTGCTGCTATCATGGAAGCAAGAGCGTCAAAGTCCGCGTTAAGATGAGTTGTTATAACATCCATTGTGCTTAATTATAGAATTCATAACAGTAAGGGTTCAAGTAAATAAAGACCCCGTATCCCTTGTGTCAGGAATACGGGGTGTGAATATTTCTTTCAGAGGCTGCCGGCAGTTAATTATTTTTTTCCAGAAACAGCTTAAGTGTCTGGCTTTTTGCGGGATGTCTCAGCTTCCTGAGCGCCTTGCCTTCAAGCTGTCTTATGCGTTCCCTTGTCACCTTGAACTGTTTGCCTATTTCTTCAAGCGTATGGGAAACACCATCCCCTATGCCGAAACGTCTTTTTATTATTTCAGCTTCTTTCTGTGTAAGGGAGCTGAGAACACTTCGTATCTGCTGCTTCAACTCTTTTTTAATGACATTTTCCAGAGCTGCCGGAGATGACTTATCCTCAATGAAATCCTCAAGGTGGCTGTCATCATCACTGCCTATCGGGGTTTCAAGTGATATCGGCTCTTTGCAGACTTTAAGTATTGAGCGGACCTTTTCCACTGTCATTTTCATTTTTTTTGCAAGTTCTTCTATCTGAGGTTCTCTGCCCTGCTGCTGTACGATCTGTTTTGATATGTGGGTCAGCCGGTTAATTGTTTCAACCATATGCACCGGCAGCCTTATTGTCCTTGCCTGGTCAGCAAGCGCACGTGTAATAGCCTGCCTGATCCACCATGTTGCATATGTGCTGAACTTATAGCCTTTTTTATAATCGAATTTATCTACTGCTTTCATGAGACCTATGTTGCCTTCCTGGATAAGGTCCGGCAGGCTCAGCCCCCTGCCGATATGTTTTCTTGCTATGCTTATGACAAGCCTGAGATTCGCTTCTGCAAGGACTTTTTTGGATATGGATATCTCATCTTCAATTCTGCTGATCTCCTTAAGAGACCGGTTTATACCGTCATCTTTGTTCCCGAGATCCGATTCAATGCTCTTTATCATTGCGCGCAGCCGTTTTATTGCTTTTAAAGATGATTCGTGGTTGTCAGAACTCTGTAGAACGGCCATCTCTTCTGTTGCGATACGATGGGAGATGGCAAGCTTTTTATACTGTGACAGTAATTCTGCTGTTATGTTTTGTTTTAGATTGATGGACAATATTTTATTTAGAATTGTACGGTTTATCAGTTCAAGTTTCTCTGTGCTGATCTCTTTGTTCGGTTTGCTCTGTTTTTTATTCAGTTCCTTTGTAAGGGTTATTTTTTTATTTATGAGTGGAGACAGTTCTTTTACGGTTTTTAGAAAATCGTTCAGTATTTTTTTTTCGTCTTTGGCTGAAATGTCCTTTTCCATGATACAGATATTTTTGAGTATTTTATTTTCAGCGATTAAAAGTGGAATGCGTTCGGTTATATAGTTCAGAGAAAAAGGTGCGGAAAAGAGGATGAAAGCTATTCTTTCCCTGCCATCTTCAATTTTCTTTGCGGTTTCTATCTCTCCGTCCTTTGAGAGCAGTTTGAGATATTCCATATCCTTAAGGTACATTTTCAGAGGGTCGTCCGTATTATAGGGTAGTTGATGATATGCGGCCCTGGGATTTCTGGGGCTATCGATCTCCATTGCCGTTAATGCAGAGTTGTCATTTTGATTTACATCTGAATAAGTTTCCTGTGTCTTCATAGTTGTCCCCTTAAATTAAATAGCGTTAATAATGTATTGATAATGCAATTATCTTTAATTTGTTAAGAAGTTCTGTCTGCTTATGTTAAGACTGTTATTACAAGAAGTGTGCCTAATGCCCGGGCAGGAAAGGTATTATGATTTTTATAGGGATAAATATTATGAAGGGACTATGCTATTTTGCAATCCGGCTTGTAAAACATATCTATATCCAGAGAGTTGTGGTATGGGAAATTGCCATACACTAAATAAAAAATGTTTGTTTTTTTTGAATGAGGTGAACTAATAAAAGCTTAATGATCGTTGTAATAGCTGTTTATTCAGACACAGACCATGACATGTCATGGTATTGCACTGTCATGAAATCATGACATGTCATGGTTTGTGGCAGAATTTATCCTCTTGCAGATCATACTGACCGATCTTTCTGTAGATGGTCCTGACATTGATGCCCAGCAGTCTGGCGGCCTTGGATTTGTTCCAGCCGCTTTTTCTTAGAGCCTCAAGTATGTTCTGACGGCCAAGAAGTTCCTCCTTCTTGATCAGGTCTGCCCCGCTATTTGTTACGTTGACCAGGGTATCAGGCAGGTTCTCAATTGTTATGGTATGCTGTTTTGCTGTGACGAATGCGTGTTCGATGGTATGCTCCATTTCTCTTATATTGCCGGGCCATGAATAATCCATGAAAGTCTTTTTGACATCATCTGAAAGCGCTGTAATGTTTTTGTGAAACCGTGCATTGAACTTTTCAAGGAAATGCTCGGAAAGAAGCAGTATATCTTCTTTTCGTTCTCTCAGAGGCGGGAGTGATATTTCCATTACCTTGAGCCTGTAATAAAGGTCTTCTCTGAACTCTCCGAGCCTGACCTTTTTTCTCAGGTCCTGGTTTGTGGCGGCGATTATTCTTACATCGACCTTTATTGGTGTGGAGTCCCCGACCTGTTCGAACTCCTTTTCCTGGAGCACCCTTAAAAGCCGCAACTGCATCCTCGTTGAAATATCCCCTATCTCATCAAGGAATATGGTCCCCCCGTCCGCTTTTTGAAACCGTCCGGCCCTGTTTTTGTCAGCGCCGGTAAAAGCCCCTTTCACATGGCCGAACAGTTCGCTTTCCAGCAGGTTCTCTGATAGTGCCGAGCAGTTTACTTTTACCATGGGGAAGTTGCTTCGGCTGCCTTTGAAGTGAATGGCATTTGCAATAAGTTCTTTTCCTGTGCCGCTTTCACCTGTGATGAGCACTGTTGTCTGTACATCCGAAAGGTCCTCGATAAGGGAATATATCTTCTGCATCTGCATGCTCTGACCTATTATCTTATGGAATTGCTGCCTTTCGTTCAGGTTCTGCTCAAGTTGGGTCAGCCGGGTTTCATCTCTTACGACCATGACCGCCCCGTAAAAGTTGCCGTTAATGTCTGTCAGCGGAGAAGTGTTTATTGTAATTATCTGAGTGATCATATCCTTGTCACTGCATTCAGTCCGGTATATTTCGACAGGCTTTTTCCCGGTTATTGTCTTTTTGACTGCTTCCAGGTATTTCCCGTTACATCCTGTCAGGACAGTATCAACCCGTTTGTTCGTATGCGCACGGGTTATCCCGCATAGGTCTTTTGCTGCCTTGTTTGCGTCCATTATCTCCATATCTGTATTTACGGTGATTATTGCATCTTTAACGCTCCTGAATATTGCTTCAAGGTTGGAGCGGTATTTTTTGTTCTCATCCTGCAGGTACTTGTGGTTCATCGCCATATGAGCGGTATGGATAAGGGTCTCCTGACGGACCGGCTTGAATATATAGTCGAACGCCCCCAGCTTGATAGCGCTGCTTGCGGTTTCAATATTGGGGAATCCTGTTATCACGATCACATGGCATCCTATATTAAGCTCATTTACTTTCTGTAGAAGGTCGATGCCGGTTTTGCCGCCCAGAATAATATCGGTGAATATGAGGTCGAATGAGTGTTCATTTATGCGCTTTACGGCATCATCATAGCTGCCGGCCGTAATTACCGTATATCCCTCATCCGTGAGGAAGCTTTCAAATGTATAGCGGATGCTCTCTTCATCGTCTACTACAAGGATCTTATTATTCACTGTGTGCCCTTTCATTGCCTGCCGGAAGTCTTATGACGGCTTCCGTGAATTTTCCTTCAACACTGTTCAGAATGATTCTGCCATTATGGTCCTTGATTATCCCGTGGCTGATACTGAGTCCCAGGCCCGTGCCTATGCCGACTGGTTTTGTTGTGAAAAAAGGATTCATTATTTTGTCAGCTATATTTTCAGGGATACCGTCACCTGTATCATAATATATGATATCAATATAGTCTGAATTATCTACGGTTGTTTCTTTTGCGGTTATTTCTATTACCTTGTTCTCGTTCTGAAAAGGATATTTTTTGTTCAGCGCGTAGCGGGAATTGCTCATTATGTTGAGACATACCTGCTTGATCTGCTGCTTCTGGACCATAATTTCAGGAAGGTCTCCGGGGATATTTATCTTCAGCCGTATACCGTCCTTTCTCAGAAATGTCGCGGTCAGCGAAAGTGAGTCCGAGATTATTTCCTGTATGCTGACAGGCTTTTTTTCTTCCTTGGTGTTGCTTGCAAACGAAAGAAGGCTTCTGATGATAACGGCGATCCTGTCGCCTTCATTGATTATCCTTTTTGCAATGTCATATTCACGGTTTTCAAGCTCAAGCCGGTTGATCAGTATCTGGGTGTAGTTGATGATGCCGTTTATGGGGTTGTTGATCTCGTGAGCAACACCGGCGGCCAGCTCCCCTATTGAAGCAAGGTGGCTTGACCTCATAGATTCTGCTTCTGCCTTTTTCTGCTCCGTGATGTCACTGCCGTAAAGCTGTCCAATATTACGGTCGGAGATACCTATAAGTGTAAAATAAAAAAAACGTTTCTTGATCTGCACGGTATGTGAAGAGATGCTGCTGCTGTGTATACATTGTACGAGGTCCTGTTCTTTCAAATCAGGGAATAATGAAGTGATTTGAGTCTCTCTGTCAGGAGATATATTGAGAATATTGATCGCTGAACTATTTGCCATTGTAACCCTGCCTGTAATGTCAAACCTGAGCACCGGAGAAGGGTTCAGTTGAGCAAAAAGGGCCATAAGCCTTACCTGTTCTTCAGCATGTCTGCGGTCGAGTATTTCCCTGCTGAGTTTTTCATTGCTTTTCTGCAGTTCTAATGTGCGCTCCTCAACCAGTTCCATAAGGTGTTCCTTGTGTTTTTTTAATTCATCTTCGTTTTTCTTGCGCTCTGTGATATCGCGTATTATGCCTGTCAGAAAGATATTGTCTTTGGTCTTCCATTTTGCGATCGAGAGTTCAATTGGGAATTCTGAGCCGTCCTTTTTCAGGCCGATAAGTTCGCTTATCTCATTTTTGAGGGGGATATCGTGATGGGCGATTGCATTATCAAAGCTTTTTAAGTGAGGGATATGAAAACTTTCAGGTATTATTACGCCAATAGGTGACCCTATGATCTCTTTTGCGGTATATCCGAAAATTAATTCTGCCCCTCTGTTCCAGAAGACTATCCTGCTGTTTTCATCAGCTGTCATAATAGCATCGTATGCGGATTCCGCCACTGACCTGAAACGTTCGTTGCTGTCTTCAAGGAGTTCAAGCATTGCTGACAATTCAGCCTGGTGCTGTTTTGATTTTTTTAAGGACTCCTGAAGCTCCTGTTCGACATTTTTACGGTCACTGATATCCAGGGCCATGCCGGAGAGAATATTGTTTTTGAGTGATGCATTTATTAACAGATGGCGGGTGTTGCCGTTCTTTGTGACTGCTTCGAATTCGAAACTCTCGACCGTGTCCTGTTTTTTGAACTCCTGTATGAGTAATTCCCTGTCCCCCGGTCTTTTGTATATGGAGGACACATTTATGTTCTGCATCTCTTCCGGAGAGCTGTATTCCAGTATGGTCGCCATTGCCCTGTTACTGAAAAGGATCGTTCCGTCAAGGCGCCACCTGTAGATGCCTACCAGTGCGTTATTTATAAGGGTCCTGTAATTGTTCTCCGAGAACTTGAGGGCAGCCTCGTTATCTTTTAATTCGCGAAAGAGCAGGTTGTAAGGTTTCATGAGACCTGTTTCTATGATGGCCTTGTACACAAGGTAGAAAGATATTATCTTGAAATAGTGCCCCATAAGGTTAGAAAATCCGTAAGCGTGTATATAAAATGTAAAGGCCAGTTCTGAAGCAATCGTAACTATAATAGATGAAATAAGAAGCCTGAAGACCGTTGTGTCAAAAAGATGTTTCCTTTGGAACAGCAGCAGGACCGATATCAGAAGTATGCCTGAAATTATATATTCACTCGTCTTTTTGAATGTTGTCAGTCCTGTGCCTTCGATAAAACAGTCAGGGAAGACCTTGAGGTGGAATATGGAGCCAAGCAGTATAAAGACAGCCATGCTGTAACAGAAGAATATAAGTCTGGTGTTCAGCTTTTTCTTTAAAACAAGAGGCGCAATTATCAGGGATATGCTTTCGAGGTAACGGGTTGCTATCCATAGCTGTGTCGGAAGGTTTGCGCCGAACCCTTTGAATATACCCATTCCAGCATAAGATAGTGTGTGGATGAGGTCAAGACAGGCAATGAACAAATAGGCAATTCCCAGAAACAGAAGGTAGCTGTTTGCCACAATTTTCCGTGAGTTCCAGGCGAGAATGAATATGCCGCCCGCTATTATTACACCGAACATTTCGGCAATGCTGTGAAAGAGGAGGTAGTTTGCCCGGCTGATCAGGTACAGTCCGGCCAGAACGGCTGCATAAAATAGCGTGATTTTGGAAGTTTCAGTATCTATTGATAGCTTTTTCATTGACTGTCCCCTTACTGATCATCTGAAAAATAAGCATATAATTGATTTACCCTTATGAATGCAGGGCCGGTTCCCCGAACAGGCCGGGTATCACATACACAACGGAAAGATTCACTATAATAATATGTATTAAATTAAAAGGGAAGCCCGTATTTGAGGCTGCTGGTCCGGACCGCTATCTGGATTGCATGAGCTGATACAGCCTGCCTGACAATTCGAATGCAGTCAGCGGTGTAACAGCTATCAGCACTTTTTCCGCTTCTGCTTTTTTAAGAACATCTTCCGGCAGATTTCTATTGCCTGTGATTATGATGCCTGAAAGGTCCGCATGGCTGGCAACCGCCACAATATTAAGGTGTGTCTGGAGGGTTATCCATATATCGCCTTTTTTAGTATTGCCCATAACATCCGAGAGCAGGTCGCTTACATACGCCCCTGATATCTCATTGCCGAGCATCTCTTTTGCCGATTTAATTTCGAGTGATAGTTCTTCTACAAGGTCAGAAATTTTCATTATATGTCCCCCTGACTTTTTTTAATCGAAGTTCATGGTCATCTCGATCGTCGTTCCTTCCCCGACAACCGAATCTACTTTGAATTCATCCGAATTTTTTTTCATGTTCGGCAGTCCCATTCCTGCTCCCCATCCCATGGCCCTGACCCATTCGGGCGCCGTGGAGTAGCCCTCCTGCATTGCCTGCTCTATGTTCTCTATGCCCGGTCCCATGTCTTCCACTTTTATCTGTATGAATTTCGGTGTTATCAGGTAATTAAGTCTGCCTGCCGCCGCATATATTATTACATTCATCTCGGACTCAAAGGTCGCTATCGTGGTGCGCCGTATAATGTCTTCATTGACACCCAGTTTCGAGAGTTTCTTCTTTAACTGGCTGGAAGCTTCGCCCGCGCTGGTAAAGTCTCCGCCGATAAGCTGAAAGCTTCCCTCAATGTTCTCGTTTATATCAATGGTCAACGTTCATTTCCTCCAAAGCTCATTTTTTCAGGCAGCCGGGCATCCCGGTGTTGTACAATCTTCCGGATGCGGTATACATGCAGTATTTTGTGCTGAGCAGGGTGATGTTCTTCTGCTCGGCAAGTTCTATGATATTTGCGTCAGGTTTTTTATCAAGCACAAAAACCACGCACCTTATTCCGGCTATTTCAGCGGTGCGGATCACCTGCGGCTGGGCAAGGCTGGTAATGAGCAGGGAGTCAGGCGTATGGTAATATAACACCGCGCTCATCATGTCAGCGCTGCAGGCGCTCTGGATCTGCATGTCAAGGTCCGCCCTGTCAGTAATGACAGATGCTTCAAGAATGTTTTTTATCTCGTTCAGGGTCATGTTGATATTGTAAATATTAAGAGTGTTCCGGTCCTTCACATACCTCTTTGACGGCAGTGATCAGTGAATCCGGAGTGAAAGGTTTTTCTATATGGTTGAATGCGCCGAGCCTGAGGGCCTGCACAGCAGTGTCTACGGTGCTGTACCCTGTAACAATAATGACCTTTGTGCCGGGCCATCTTTCCATTATCACTTTGAGGACCTCTATCCCGTCCATGTCGGGCATTTTAAGGTCAAGGAGTATTACGTCAAATGATGCATGTTCGAGTATATCGATGCCGGCCTTCCCGCTGTCAGCCAGTGTGACCTCATAGCCTTCAGGCGTAAGCGCCCGTTTACTGCTGATCCTGACAATAGGTTCATCATCGATGACAAGCACTTTTTTCATAATGTTTCAGCCTTTAAGGGCAGCCTTACAAAAAAGCTTGTCCCCTTTCCAATGGTACTCTCTATCCTGATACTGCCGCCGAGATGTTTTACTATGCCGTGGCTGACGGACAGTCCGAGTCCCGTGCCTTTATCAACCGGTTTTGTCGTGAAGAACGGCTCGAAGAGTTTCGGCAGGTCCTCTTCCTTTATTCCGCTTCCGGTATCGCTGAACACGATCTCCACGTATGGTTTCCCCTCTTCCTCGACCTCACGGGTTACGACGGTTATCGTGCCCCTGAGCTTCATCGCGTCAGCAGCGTTAAGGAACATGTTGAGGCATATCTGCTGAAACTGGGAGCCGTCACCGACAGTTACATATGAGGTCTCCGACAGGTTGAGATCAAATTTAACGTTATGGAACTTCTCCTGGTTCTTGACCAGGTGGATCGTTCTGGTTAATACATTGTTGATATCAATATGACCTTTTTCAGAGGGTGTTGCCCTTGCGAATGTCAAAAGGTTCTTTATGATCTTCGCGCATCTCTCGGCCTGCTCTATAATAACATCAAGGTCTTCGGAATCGTCAGTGTCAGGCGGAAACCGTTTTTTCATCAAATGAGCGAATGTAACAACTCCTGTCAAAGGATTGTTGATCTCATGCGCAACACCGGCCGCCATCCTGCCCAGTGATGCAAGCTTCTCGGTCTGTACAAGCCCTGACTGTGTCTTTTTTATCTCTTCCGTCTTTTTTGCTACCTCCGCTTCAAGCGTCTGGGTCCATCGTTCTCTCTGTTCACGTGCAGCCTTCAGGTCCTTTATCATAGAGTTGAAGGTGCCGGCAAGTACGCCGATCTCATCAATTGAGTTTATTGGAACGGAGTGGTTGAGGTCGCCTCCGGCTACTTTCTCCATGCCTTTTGTGAGTTCCTGCATCGGGTGGGTGACTATCTTGTAATTAATTATCCCGAGGAAAAGCGAGACAGCAATGACAAAGACAGCTACATAGGCTGTAAGCGCGAGCCCCTGTTTGAAAAGCGCTTCATCAAGAAGTGCCAGTGAAAGGTCGGCCTCAATGAACCCTAATGTTTTCAGGCTTTCAGGGTGTGCGTGACAGCTTGCCGTGTAACATGCCTGTTCATTCGGTATTTCCTTGATTATTTTAAGCGATGTATATCCTTCACTGTCTTTGTACACCTCCCATGCCTTTGGTGCAGGCGTGAGCGCAGCTGAAGCTGCCGGGTCGATATGGCAGCCTTTGCAGGCAATGGTCGATCTGTCAATTGTTTTGCCTGTGAATTTTTTATCGGAAGTGAAAAGGATGTTCCCTTTATGGTCATACATCTTTATATTCTGTACGCCTTCAGGCGTGCTGAGGTTTTCCAGTGTGCGCTGTGTCTCTTCAGGCCGATCGTTCAGCATACTGTTATGAGTACTCTGTTTTGTGAAATCGATGAACGAGGTGCCGTACTTCAGAGCGATTGACATTATGTCTTTTTCCTGCTTTTTCAGAGTGGCAAACCAGAAGATGAAACTTACGACAACGATCAGGAGTCCGGTCGCAATGATGAGCTTTGCTGCTATTGATTTTTCAGGGTTGCTGAAAATGTTTTTCATGGACATTTTGTATTATAAGGCCGGCAAACATTTTTTAAAAGAATAAAATAAAGAAATTTCAACTTCTAATAACATAAAAGTGTATTATATGTGCCGGCCGGCTTCACTGGATTGGGTTTCCTGCGATAAGTAAGTTAAAACTCACGATAAGCAAGACTAATATTCATTGACAGGGGCACCAGTTTTTGTGTATAAAACACAATGCCCGGAACATATATCCCATCAGATTATTTACCGGTTTTAATTATATTCCTGATCGCTGCTTCGATCGGGCTCGGTGCCGTTGTTGCCGGAATTCTTGTCAGGCCGAGAAGGCCTTATGCGCAGAAGCTTATGCCATATGAATCCGGCAATCCTCCCATTGGTGAACCGGGTTATAAATTCTCTGTCAAATTTTATATTATCGCTATGCTGTTCGTTGTCTTTGATGTGGAAGCCGTATTTCTTTATCCCTGGGCGGTTGCATATGATAAGCTTGGAATATTCGGTTTTGTAGAGATGATGCTTTTCATATTCATTCTTCTGATCGGGTATATTTATGTCTGGAAGAAAGGGGCGTTTGACTGGGAGTAAGCAGGGCAGCAGCCTGCACATCTCTTTGATGACAGATAAATAACTTATGAATACATTAAATACAGACCTGGTAGAAGTTGAAGAAGGGACAAGGATAATCCCCGGGGGTAATACCATAATTACCTCCATTGACAAACTTGTTAACTGGAGCAGGAAATCCTCTGTATGGCCCATGACCTTCGGACTTGCATGCTGTGCGATAGAGATGATGGCCTGCGGGTCGAGCCATTATGACTTTGACCGCTTCGGGGTCGTGTTCCGCGCGTCTCCGAGACAGGCTGATGTTATTATCATTGCCGGTACGGTAACCAAGAAAATGGCGCCTGTTGTAAGAAGGGTGTATGACCAGATGCCGGAACCCCGCTATGTGATCGCAATGGGGAGCTGTGCATGCTCCGGCAATATTTACAATACGTATGCGGTTGTGCAGGGATGCGACACCTTCCTGCCTGTTGACGTATATGTGCCCGGATGTCCTCCGAGGCCGGAGGCCCTGATGCAGGGGGTCATGAAGCTGCAGGAAAAAATAGAGAAGGAGCATATGAGATGGAGCCCCTGGAGATAACTGACAGGCTTAAAGAGAAGTTCTCTGCTGATATTGTTGATGTTGTCAGTTTCAGGGACCAGACCTATGTGACCGTGAGGCGGGACAATATAGTTGAGATGTGCAGGTATCTTCACGATACCCCGGATATTTACATGGATTATCTTGCTGATCTTTGCGGCAATGATTACCCTGACAGAAGAAACAGGTTCGAGGTTGTGTATAATCTCTTTTCGATAAAGCACAGGCACAGATTATGTCTCAAGGTCGCCCTTTCTGAAGATGATCCTTCAGTAGACAGTGTGGTTTCCATCTGGAACGGCGCCAACTGGCATGAGCGAGAGGCCTGTGATATGTACGGGATAGTTTTTAACGGACATCCTGATCTGAGGCGCATACTTATGCCCGAAGACTGGGAAGGGTACCCTTTGAGAAAAGACTATCCTTTAAAAGGTCCGGAAGATGAGTATAAAGGCTTTGAAGAACTCAAAGAGATGCATACTCACGATAAAGAGTGGAACATTCAGGCTTAAAATAGCTTAACAATTACAAACAGGCTGTCTTTTAGTTAGCAAGGAAACGGAAAATGGAAGATACAATAGCTGACAGTGATTCCCGAATAGCTACAAAAGAGATGACCCTTAATATGGGCCCTCAGCACCCTGCAACTCACGGTGTGCTCCGGCTTGTACTTGATCTTGACGGTGAGACCATCGCTAAGTGCACTCCTTATGTCGGCTACCTCCATAGAGGCGTTGAGAAATTAGCGGAAAACAGGAACTATCTTCAGATAATGCCGCTTACCGACCGTCTTGATTATATTTCTTCAATGTCGAGTAACCTCGGCTACTGTTATGCGGTCGAGAAACTTTTTGATATAAAGCTCCCTGAACGGACCGAATACATCCGGACGATAGTCGGAGAGATGTCCCGTATAGCAAATCACCTTCTCTGGCTTGCAACGCATGCGCTTGACGTAGGCGCCATGACAGTCTTTCTCTACTGCTTCAGGGAAAGGGAAAAGATACTTGACCTGTTCGAGAGGCTCTGCGGCGCAAGGCTTACCGTCAGTTATCCGAGGATAGGCGGACTGAAAAATGATGTTGATGAAGAGTGGCTCAAAGATGTTCTTGCCTTTACGGACGAGTTTCCGGGCAGGGTCAAAGAGTATGAGACACTTATAAATAAGAACCGTATATGGCTTCGCCGTACCAAAGGCATAGGGGTCATATCAGCGGAAGATGCAATTAACTGGGGAATGAGCGGCCCTGTTCTCAGGGGCTCCGGTGTTCCCTACGATGTCAGGCAGGTAACATCCTACGGTGTGTATGACAAGGTCAAATGGAAGGTCTGCACCGGAAAGAACGGTGACGTATATGACCGTTACCGTGTCAGGATGGATGAATTTCACGAATCAAACTCTATTATCAGGCAGTGCATAGAACAAATACCCGAAGGCCCTATAATGGCAGACGCGCCAAAATTCGTCCTGCCTGCAAAGGAAAAGGTCCTGACGGATATGGAAACATTGATACATCATTTTGTGCTTATAACAAAAGGTCCCCAGACAGCGCCTGAGGGCGAGCTGTATGTTCCGACCGAAGTGCCCAAGGGTGAACTCGGATTTTATTTTGTGAGCGACGGGACAGGAAAGCCGTACCGTATGAGAGTGAGGTCCCCGTCCTTTGTACATGTTTCCGCTCTGCCCGCGCTCTGCGAGGGTGAGTTTGTCGCGGACATAATCGCGAATATCGGGAGTATTGATATAGTGCTTGGTGAATGTGACAGATAATCTAAACTGATCAGGAAATTGAGATAGTAATTATGTTTGACGAAAAGATATTAAACGAAATAGAAGAGATAAAGAAAAAGTACCCTGACCGCAAAAGCGCGCTTTTGCCCGCGCTCTACATCGCGCAGACAGAGTTCGGATGGCTGAGCCATGAGGCCATGACATGTGTTGCGCAGGCATTGAACGTATCAGAGGCCTTTGTCAGGGCCACGGCGACATTCTATTCGATGTTCAGGCACAAGCCTGTGGGCAGGCATGTTATACAGCTCTGCACAAATGTGTCCTGCATGATACTCGGCGCTGAGAAACTTATAGATCTGCTTATTGCTAAATATGGCGTTGAGGTCAACGGCACAAGCGCGGACGGCAGGTTCTCCCTTGTGGAGATGGAGTGCATCGGTGCATGCGGCACTGCTCCTGCGATGCTTGTGAATACTGATTTTCACGAAGACCTTACAGAGAAAAATATAGTAGAGATACTGGACACATATAAATGACCGGGCAGGGGCGAACGGCCCTGCGTTAATAAATTATGGAAAAAATACTGCTTAGAAACATAGAGAACCCCAATTCAGCTGATATCAGCGAATATGAAAAAGCGGGGGGCTACAGGAGCCTTGCAAAGGCGCTTGAGATGGAAGCAGGCGCTATTATAGACGAGGTAAAGACTGCAGGGCTTAGGGGCCGCGGCGGCGCGGGATTTCCGACAGCCATGAAATGGAAGTTTGCGACCGCTGACCCGAAATTTCCCAAGTACCTTCTCTGTAATGCTGACGAAGGCGAACCGGGCACTTTCAAGGACAGACCTATTCTCGAAAAGAACCCGCATATACTGATCGAAGGCATGATCATATCCGGTTACGCGCTTGGCGCCGAGTATGGGCATATATATCTCAGGGGTGAGTATCCTGAAGCAAATGATATTCTGCTTGCCGCGATAAAGCAGGCATATGAAAAAAATTATCTTGGTGAAAATATCCTGAACAGGGGCATTAAGTTTGAGCTTCATGTGCATCAGGGCGCGGGCGCTTATATCTGCGGTGAAGAGACTGCGCTGATAGAATCGCTTGAGGGCAAGAAAGGCCAGCCAAGGACGAAGCCGCCTTTCCCTGTCAATGTCGGTGTATGGGACATGCCTACTATCGTTAATAATGTGGAGACATTCGCGAACCTTCCTTATATAATCGAGGTCGGCGCGGAGGCGTACGCAAAGATAGGCAGTGAGGACTGCCCCGGTCCCAAGCTTTACTGTATAAGCGGCGCTGTTAAAAAACCGGGTGTATATGAACTGCCGATGGGTATCAGCCTTAAGGACATTATTTATGAACACGCAGGCGGAATGAAGGACGGCTGTGAGCTGAAGGCCGTTATCCCGGGCGGTGTTTCAACGCCTGTGCTTCCTGCTGACAAGATAGACTGCGCAATGGATTTTGTTGCAATGCTGAAGGCCGGCAGTATGCTCGGCTCAGGCGCGATAATCGTTATGGACACTACTGTCTGCATGGTCAGGGTCACCTGGAGGATCATGAAGTTCTTTGAGCATGAGTCCTGCGGTAAGTGCACACCATGCAGGGAAGGTACTGAATGGCTCAGAAAGATCCTCGAACGGATCGAGAACGGGTTCGGCAGAGACGGGGACATTGAAATGCTTGTTACGGTATCAGACAATATACTCGGCAGGACATTCTGCCCCCTTGGTGATGGCGCGGCCGGTGCTGTCAAGGCAATGCTTCAGAACTTCAGGAATGAATTTGAAGAACATATAAAAGACAAGAAATGTAAATTTAAGGCTTAATGTGTACGGCCGAACTATAAAATGATAACACTTACTATTAACGGAAAAGAGATATCCATTGAAGAGCAGATGACCGTTCTTGCTGCGGCAAGACAGGCGGGGATAAAGATCCCTACGCTCTGTAATCATGAATGCCTTAAAGCCTTCGGCGGATGTAAGCTCTGTGTGGTCGAGGTCGAACGGATGCCGAGACTGCAGAATTCATGTACACTGCTTGCTGCGGACGGAATGGTCGTTATAACCGAATCCGACACCATAGCCGAGGCAAGGCGGAGCGTGCTTGAGTTCCTTCTGATCAACCATCCCCTTGACTGTCCTTACTGTGACAAGGCCGGTGAGTGTGAACTGCAGGATGTTGTCATGAAGTACGGTCCTCCTGCTGGCAGGTTCAAGGAAGAGAAGAGAAGGGTGCCCGAGAGTCACAAGGATCAGATACTTGCAAGAAACATGGAGAGGTGTATTGTCTGTACCCGCTGCGTCAGGATGTGCAATGATGTGCAGGGCGCTTCTGCCATAGGCATGATGGGCCGCGGCGGACATACAAGGATGGAACCTTTTTCTGCTGAATCATTTAACTGTGAGTACTGCGGCAACTGCCTTACCGTCTGCCCGGTAGGCGCAATTCTGAACCGTCTTTCCATACATACCTACAGGCCCTGGCAGATAGACAGGGAGGTTAAGACAGTATGTTCATACTGCGGTGTGGGCTGTACGCTTGTTGCCCAGATCAGGGACGACTCGATAAACCGCATAGTGCCTCAGATTGGGGTCGGACTTAATAAAGGCCTCCTCTGTTCACGGGGGCGCTTCGGATATGAATACATAGGCAGCAAAGAGAGGCTGAAGGCCCCGCTCGTTAGAAAGAACGGGAAACTCGAACAGAGCACATGGAGCGAGGCCCTCGGGATCGTTGCAGACAAGATCGCTGAACACAGAAATGGCGGGTCATCCATAGCGGGCATAGCGTCCCCGCGCTGTACAAACGAAGATAATTATGTTTTTCAGAAGTTCATGCGTATGGTCTGCAGGACCAATAATATCGATTCTGTTTCAAGGAAAGGCTTTGCAGCTGCGCAGAAATATTTTGAGGACCTCCTCGGGCAGGGCATAACCGGAAATATCATAGAAGGACTGAAACATTCCGAGACCATTATTGTTCTTGGCGGAGACCCGTCAAAGGTGAACCCGATACTCGGGCTTGCAATAAGGGCTGCGGCAAAGGACGGGGCGAATATTGTTATTATCGGAAATGCAGGGGCACTCGAAAAATTCAAGACAGTGCAGGTCATCCCGCCTGTTTATAAAGAGGCCGGGGTGCTTGAGGCCCTGCTGAAAGAGATACATAAGGTCAAGGGCGTAAGGGGCGAGAGCCCGTTCGTTGATAAAGAGATACGAGAACTTGCGGACAGGGCGGCTTCGAATGTCGATCTGGACGGTTTTGAAGAACTTAAAAAAGCGGTCCTTGAAAGCACATCCACATCAATTGTTATGGGCATGGACCTTGTGCAGCGTGCAGACGGACACCGCGCGCTTTTCGGTGTTGCCGGGCTTACGTACCTGCTTGAGGCAAGGCTCTACCTGCTTTCTGAAAGACCGAACGAACAGGGGCTCATAGATTCAGGCTGCGTGCCTGACATGCTCCCTGGCGGCAGGCCCATTAATATCGCTGACTTTAAGGGCAAGTTTGAGTCCGCATGGAACGGTGCATTGCCTGATGCGGAGGGCCTTACCATATTTGAAATGATCGAGGGCATAAAGAACAAAGATATAAAGGCATTGTATGTTATGGGTGAGAACCCTGTGTTCAACCTGCCTGACACTGCATATATAAAAGAGACACTTGCCGGACTTGATTTCCTTGTGGTCCAGGACATTTTTCTTACAGAGACCGCTGAAATGGCGGATGTAGTGCTTCCGGCCCTTGGATGGACAGAAAAGACCGGAACTTTCACTAACCTCGAAAGAAGGATACAGCTTCTCGGTAAAGCGGTTGAATCATCAAACGGCATGGAGGACTGGAAGATAATCTCAGCGATCTCGAACAAGCTCGGCTATGAGATGAACTACTCAGGCCCTGAAGATATTATGCGCGAGATGGCAAAGGTATCCCCTCTGCATAGTGAGCTCACGTATGAAGAGATCTCCCGCGGTGAATGCCTCTGGCCCTATCACGGTGAGCCTTTAAGGGGTGAGGTTAACGAGGTGCCTGAAATGCATGATGCGGATGTTGAATATAACGCCGAACATTACCTTGTTCTTGAGAAGCCTCTTTTTCACTCCGGGACACTTTCGCGCAGATCAGCAGCTCTAATGAAGATTTACCCTGAGCCGGTGCTCAGGATAAGTTTGGCTGCGGCTGAAAAGCTCGGATTAGGCGAAGGGGATATTGCGGAGTTCTCAACCGTATCCGGCAGTATGGAGGCGCCTGTTGCGATCGATCTTTCGATACGGGACAACAGGGTATATTTCAGTAACAACTTTAACGGTAAGGGTGTGTACGCACTTATGAAGTACAGCATTGACAAAGTAACGAAGGCCCCGGGTATCGAGGGCTGTGAAGTGACTATAAAGAAAACACAGGGTAAGACAGTATGACACTAATGGATCTTATAGCTCTTGTTATTGTAATAAGCCTTTTTCTGCTCCATGTGATGTTCGTGCAGTATTTTGAGCGGAAGGTGATTGCCCATATGCAGGGCAGGATGGGACCTATGAGAGTAGGCTGGCGCGGTCTTTTACAGCCTATTGCCGACTCGATAAAACTGTTTTTCAAAGAGGACATTATTCCTGCGAATGCGGACAAGCCGATATTTTTTATTGCTCCTATAATAGGTGTTATCGCGGCTGTCTCGTCCATTGCGGTTGTGCCGATGTTTGAAGGGTTCTCTCTGGCCAAACTGGATATCGGGGTACTATATATACTGGCGCTTTCATCCATCGGCTCGTTCAGTATTATACTGGGTGGCTGGGCATCGAATTCGAAATATTCTTTTCTGGGCGGCCTGAGGTCAGCCGCGCAGGTCATCAGTTATGAGATCGCGATGGGACTGAGCCTTGTGGGTGTTATGATGATGACAGGTAGCGCGCA
This sequence comes from uncultured bacterium, assembly GCA_965603765.1. Classification (GTDB taxonomy): domain Bacteria; phylum Nitrospirota; class Thermodesulfovibrionia; order UBA6902; family UBA6902; genus CBFDEG01. The sequence goes on from CBFDEG010000011.1 coordinate 25,427, forward strand.
GCTTTCAGATATCGTAAAGGCCCAGTCAGAAGTCTGGTTCATATTCCCCCAGATATTAGCATGCGGGATCTTCTTCATATCAGCGCTTGCTGAGACGAACAGGGTGCCTTTTGACCTTCCCGAGGCGGAGACCGAGCTTGTATCTGGTTTTGCCACAGAGTACAGCGGAATGCGCTGGGCGCTTTTCTTTATGGCTGAATACGCAGGCATGTTCATCATGTCCGCACTGGTTGTGTTATGCTTTCTCGGCGGTTGGAACGGCCCGGCATTTCTGCCCGGCATTGTCTGGTTCCTGCTTAAGCTTTACGCGCTTATATTCCTTTATTTCTGGATAAGGGCGACACTTCCGAGGTACAGGTATGACCAGTTGATGGGCCTGGGGTGGAAGGTATTCATACCGCTGGCGCTTGTGAATATAGTATTGACAGCATTTTTCAAGCTGTTATGAAGATAAAAGGTTAAATATAATTATGAATCTAAATGAACTTATAAAGAAGATCCTTTTCGTGGAGATATTCCAGGGGCTCGCGCTTACATTGAAGACCCTTTTCAAGCCGCCTGTGACCAGGCAGTATCCTACGGAAAAGAGGGAGCCGGTGCCTGGCGCTAGGGGACTTCATGCCCTTGTGAGAAACCCTGTTACGGGTGAGGCCAAATGTGTAGGCTGCGGACTCTGTGCGGCCATGTGCCCTTCTAAGTGTATATACATTTATACAAGCGAGGGTGATGACCATAAGAAGATAGTGGACAGATATGAGGTTGAAGTGCTGAGGTGTATGTTCTGCGGTTTCTGTGTTGAGGCCTGCCCGTATGGGGCGTTAGCGCTCACAGATCATTATGAGTATGCAGGCTATAAGAGAGAGGATTTTTATTATACAAAGGAAATGCTTCTTGAGAATTGGGATAAATATATGGCAGGTGACAAAGGAATAAAGTATCTGGAAAAATTCTGGGGTCCTAAAAGCTCTTACTTTGCGGCGCCCTCTAAAAAAGTGGAGGAGAACAAATGACCTCTTCTCAATTATTTTTCAGCTACTTTGCGGTAATGATGACCGTATTGTCACTGCTTGTGGTGACAAGGAAAAATCCGGTGCATGCCATTTTATGGATGCTGATACTATTCGTACATATGGCAGGGCTCTACCTGTTCCTTAATGCGGAGTTCCTGGCCGCCATACAGATAATAGTGTATGCCGGGGCGATCATGGTCCTGTATCTGTTCGTTGTAATGCTGCTTAATCTGAGGAAAGAAGAGACTGAACTGAAATTTGTGAAACAGTGGCCCGCGGCGCTCGGGGCAGCAGCAGTATTAGGTGTAATACTCGTATCAGTACTGAGTAAAATAACTGTTCTGCCGCCGCCTGGAGAATATTCGATCGAGGCAATAAAGTCGGTCGGCAGCATCATGACCATAGGCAAGGTCTTATACACACAATATCTCCTGCCGTTTGAAATAGCTTCAATAATATTGCTGGTTGCCATCATAGGCGCGGTGGTCCTGGCAAAGAAGAGGGTTGAATAATGGTGCCATTAAGCTGGTATATAATTTTAAGCGCGGTGATGTTTAGTATAGGTGTCTTCGGTTTTCTGTCAAGGCGCAACGTGATCATCATGTTCATATGCCTTGAGCTGATGCTGAATTCGGTCAATATAAGTCTTGTGGCCTTCAGTCACTACCTGCAGTCCATGCGCGGGCAGATACTGGTCTTTTTTGCCATAACAGTTGCTGCTGCTGAGGCGGCAATAGGACTTGCGATAATAATCGCGTATTACAAGAACAATCCGACCGTTAAGGTTGAAGAGATAACTTTATTAAAAGGATAAAAATTGTAGGGGCGGGTTTCAAACCCATCCGTACGGAGCTAACATGCTGAAATATATATTAATACCATTACTGCCTTTTCTGTCATTTTTGATAAATATCCTGTTCGGCAGGAACTTTATCAAAGACAGGGCGCATTGGATCGCTGTTCCGGCAATAGCGGGTTCATTCCTGCTTGCTGTGAGCGCGTTCTTTGATGTAGTGGGCGGACGTGATATAAATGTAAATCTTTATAGCTGGATAGTGTCGGGCAGTTTTAATGTGTCGATCGGGTTTCTGATCGACCAGCTTACAGCAGTCATGATGATGGTCGTGACATCCATCGGCACCCTGATCTTTATCTATTCAATAGGCTATATGCATGGCGACGGCGGGTATTACCGTTTCTTTGCGTACCTCAGCCTGTTCATCTTTTCGATGCTCATGCTCGTTATGGCCAATAACTTCCTGCTCTTATACTTTGGATGGGAAGCTGTCGGACTCTGTTCGTACTTCCTGATAGGGTTCTGGTTCCATAAGAAGTCAGCTGGCGACGCGGGCAAGAAGGCCTTTATTGTGAACAGGTTCGGTGACTTCGGTTTCGGGCTTGGTGTGATACTCATCTTCCTTACCTTCGGAAGCGTTGATTATATGACCGTATTCGGGCAGGCCGGCGGTATCGTTGGCCAGACCATTAACCTTTTCGGGTATGATGTTGATCTGATAACCCTTATATGTCTGCTCCTTTTCTGCGGCGCCATGGGTAAGTCGGCCCAGTTTCCGCTTCATGTCTGGCTGCCGGACGCAATGGAAGGCCCGACACCTGTTTCCGCTTTGATACATGCCGCTACCATGGTAACAGCAGGTGTGTTCATGGTCGCAAGGTGCAATACATTATTCAGCTTTTCGCCGGTAGCAATGAACACGGTCGCTATCGTCGGCGGTGTGACAGCGATATTTGCCGCTACAATAGCGCTTGTTCAAAATGATATAAAACGTGTCATTGCGTATTCAACCGTAAGTCAGCTCGGCTACATGTTCCTCGCTCTTGGAGTCGGGGCGTATTCAGCCGGTATTTTCCATTTATATACACATGCGTATTTCAAGGCTCTCCTCTTTTTAGGGTCAGGAAGTGTCATACATGCCCTGCACCATGCCAAACATGATGATGAGCAGAACATGCAGAAAATGGGAGGCCTTAAAAAATATATGCCCAAGACCTACTGGGTCTTTGTCCTTGCAACGCTGAGCATTACCGGTATCCCCGGATTTTCAGGGTTCTTCAGTAAGGACGAGATCCTCTGGAGGACATATCTTCATGGCGACCTCGGTAAGTTCCTCTGGTTTTTGGGGACTGCGGCCGCGTTGTTAACAGCGTTCTATTCATGGAGACTGATATATCTTACATTCCACGGCGAGTACCGCGGAGACCCTGCACAGGCTCACCATATAAAAGAGTCGCCCGCAGTGATAACCGTGCCATTGATGTTCCTTGCAGTCGGCGCGGTTGCCGCAGGATGGGTCGGTATACCGCCTGTATTTGTTGAACATGCTGACAAGATAGGCGAGTTCCTTGCCCCTGTGCTCGGGCATCCGTCAGGTCACGGCACTCATGCCCAGGAGTATTTTGTTATGGGAATGTCCATATTTGTCGCGGTCGCGGGACTTGTGATCGCGTATGTAATGTATATCAAAAATACAGAGCTTCCGCAGAAACTTGGTAATGCATTCAAACCACTGCACAAGCTTCTGTTTAATAAGTACTATATTGATGAACTTTACAGCAAGACACTTGTACAGCCAATGCTCAAGGCAGCTGACAAGGTGGTACTTGCTTTTGATACATATGTTATTGAAGGAGTTGTCAACGGGGTGCCGGATCTTATCGGTGCATTCAGTCGTTTATTTAGAAAGGTACAGACAGGTCTGATCTCAAACTACGGGCTTGCCATGGCAGCAGGCGCGCTCTGTGTTATTGGCTACCTGTTATTTATGAGGTAAATATATGGAAAATGTGATAATGAACCAGCTTGATCATTCGATACTGTCATGGACAGTATTTCTACCCATGCTCGGCGCGCTCCTGCTCCTGTTCATGCGTAACGCTACTGTTATAAGGCTTACCACTCTGGCAATGACCTTTGTCACTTTCTTTGTGTCACTGCCTCTTATGAAACATTTTGATAAAACAACATACAAGATGCAGTTCGTTGAAAAGATCGAATGGATACCTTCCTGGGGAATAAACTATTTTATCGGGATAGACGGCATCAGTATCCTCTTTATTATGCTCACCACGTTATTGAGCATACTCTGCGTGCTTGTATCATGGAAATCCGTTGCGACCAAGGTCAAGGAATTCCATATTGCGATCCTGATACTGGAAACCGCAATGATCGGGGTCTTTGTAGCACTTGATTTCTTCCTGTTCTATGTTTTCTGGGAAGCAATGCTTATACCGATGTTCATAATGATCGGGGTATTCGGCGGACAGAACAGGGTTTACGCCTCGATGAAGTTCTTTTTGTATACACTGGTCGGAAGTCTGCTCATGCTTGTAGGTATTGTTGTGCTGTATCTCTACGGAGGCAGGACGCTTGATGTCCTGGCCCTCAGTCAGATACATTACCCGGTCAAGCTCCAGTACATGCTCTTCCTGGCATTTTTCGCGGCATTTGCAGTAAAGGTGCCGATGTTCCCTGTGCATACATGGCTGCCTGACGCCCACACAGAGGCGCCAACAGCAGGCAGTGTGATACTTGCAGGTGTATTGATAAAGATGGGCGCATACGGATTTCTGAGATTTTCGATGCCCATGTTCCCTGATGCTACAAAGTTCTTTATGGGGCCGATGCTTACCCTTTCTATAATAGCCATTATTTACGGAGCTCTCATCTGCTTTGCGCAGAAGGACTTTAAACGGCTAATTGCATATTCGAGTGTGAGTCATATGGGCTATGTAACGCTCGGACTGTTCGCGCTCAACACCCAGGGCATTGAAGGCGGGATACTCCAGATGGTCAACCACGGAATAATAACCGGAGCAATGTTCCTTATGATAGGCATGATATACGAGAGAACGCATACCCGGGTGATAGCTGATTACGGCGGTTTTGCCCGAATAGTCCCGTGGTATGCAGGACTTTTTATGATACTTGTTTTTGCATCCATAGGGCTTCCGGGCACGAACGGATTCATCGGTGAGTTCCTCATTATATTCGGGGCATTCAAAAACAGCATGATATGGGGTGTGCTCGCAACAACCGGTATTATACTGGGGGCAGGTTATATGCTCCTGCTGTATCAGAAGATATTTTTCCAGGAGACCGATCCTGAACGTGAACCAACAGGCAAGCATCCTGTTGCGGACCTGAACCTTCGAGAGGTGCTTACGCTCGCGCCGCTTTTTATACTTATATTCTGGATAGGGTTCCATCCGAACACGTTCCTTGAATACATGCACGCGACAGTCGCGAACCTTATACAGAACATGGACCGGGCAGCCTATGCCGGACAGGATAATATGATAGCAAAATATATAACGGAGATTTTTTAATGGACCTTCCTACTGCGATAAGTTTACTTGATATCAGGGCCATTGTGCCGGAGATCACAATGATATGCGCCGCACTGATAGTGCTGCTGCTCGATCTTGTTGTGAAGAAAAAGGAAGCGGTTGCTTTTGTCGGGGTACTGGGTACGATCATCGCGCTTTACGGGACCTACAAGCTTTTCGGTTTCAGCGAGCCCCAGGTCGCGTTCTCCTCAATGTTCGTGGTGGATGGATATGCCAATTTCTTTAAGGTCATATTTTATCTCAATATCATACTGACAAGTTTTATCTCAATTAAATACATGAAGATCGAAAAGGCCTCTATCGGAGAATATTACGCCCTTTTGATGCTTTCCACCACAGGCATGATGATCATGGCGTCAGCCGCTGACCTTATTGTCCTTTATCTCGGACTTGAGCTGATGGCGATGTCAACATATATACTTGCCGGACTTACCAGAAAAGAACAGCGTTCGAACGAATCAGCGCTCAAATACTTTTTTCTCGGCGCGTTTTCTTCAGCATTTCTGCTTTACGGAATATCTCTGACATACGGACTTACAGGTACCACGAACCTCAGGGGGATCGCTGATTCCATCGAGGTCATGAATCTTGCCGGCAACCCGATAATGTATCTTGGACTTATATTCTTTATAGTCGCATTCGGTTTCAAGGTTGCTCTTGCACCGTTTCATATGTGGGCTCCTGACGTATATGAAGGCGCGCCTACTTCTGTTACAGCCTTTATGTCGGTAGGACCAAAGGCCGCAGGATTCGCTGTCATGGGCAGGGTCTTTTACGAGGCATTCGGCTCCATGCAGATCGAGTGGTCCGCTGTTCTGGTTCCTCTTGCTATCATCACAATGGCAACAGGAAGCATACTCGCGCTTTCACAGACCAATATAAAAAGAATGCTCGCTTACAGTTCAATAGCTCATGCAGGGTATATGCTTCTTGGAATTATAACAGGCACACCCGAAGGACTGGTAAGTACCGCCAACTATCTGATGATATACACATTCATGAACATCGGCGCTTTTGCGATAGTGATCATGCTTCGAAGCGATGGTTTCCGCGGCGAAGAGCTTACGGACTATCAGGGCCTCGCAAAGACGCATCCGCTTGCGGCATTCCTGATGCTCATATTCATGTTCTCACTCACCGGTATTCCGCCTACGGCCGGGTTCATAGGAAAGTTCTATATATTCATTGAGCTTATCAATGCGGGTCATACACCGCTTGCTGTGATAGCTGTAATGTTCAGCGCGATCTCCGCATTCTTCTACCTCAGGATAGTCATGTACATGTATATGAAAGACCCTGAACAAGAAGTAGTACTCTCAACCTCACCAACAATGAGCGTTGCCCTGGCCCTCACAGCGGCCATGGTACTGATACTCGGGAT
>CBFDEG010000012.1:0-31154 GCA_965603765.1 uncultured bacterium
TCTTACAACCTCCTACTCGATCATAAAAAATCACGGCGGTCTTATTGATGTTTCGTCCCGGGAAGGAACAGGGACCACATTTACTATCTATATCCCCGCTGTTGAGGATCACGTCAAGGCTGCCGGACAGCCTGCTTTTCAAGCTCTGACCGGGAAATCAAAGGTGCTCGTCATGGACGATGAGGAACTTGTCAGGAAAGTCATAAAGGTATTTATTGATGAACTCGGGCACGACGTTGAACTTACCGGGCACGGTGAAGAGGCTCTTGCCAGATACAGCAGCGCTAAAAACTCGGACAGACCCTTTGATGTCGTTATTCTGGACCTGACCATTCGTGGGGGGATGGGAGGACTGGATACCTTGAAGAGACTTAAGGAAATTGATCCCGATGTGAAGGCTATTGTCTCAAGCGGATATTCGAACGATTCCTCAATGTCTAAATACAAAAAAAATGGATTCATCGCCGCCCTTAATAAACCGTATGACATAGACAAGATCCGGGACGCGCTGAATAAGGTCATGGGGTAGAGGCGAAGCCTCTGCCTGATAGGACCAATAAGACCTGTTGGTCCTATGAATAATCCGCCTTCAACTGCCCGCATGCAGCAGCAATATCAGCTCCCATGCTTTTCCTTATCATAGCAGTAAGTCCGGCATTTGCTAATATATCCTTAAACTTAGTGATGCTTTCTTTTGAAGGCGCTTTAAGTTTATCGGTGCAGGGGGAGGGGTTGTAGGGTATCAGGTTTATTTTTGACCGTATTCCTTTTAGAAGTTCTGCAAGCCGTCTTGCATCATCTACTGAGTCGTTCAGGTCTCCCAGGAGTACGTATTCGAAGGTTATCCTCCGGTTTGCCGGGAGCTTAAAGTCCTTGCATGCCTGAAGCAGTTTATTGATTGAATATTTTTTATTGACGGGCATTATGAGATTTCTGGTCTTGTCAGTTGTTGCATTTAGAGAGACAGCGAGGTTGACGCCGTAGGCCTGTTCTCCGAATTCCAGGATTTTGGGAACAATGCCTGATGTGGAGACAGTTATCTTTCGTTTGGCAAATTCGATGACATTCATTATCTTGTCGAGCGCGATGATGACCTCTTTGAAGTTATTGAACGGCTCGCCCATGCCCATGAATACTATATTGGTTATCTCAGGGTCTGCTGTTTGTTTATCCTCGTTAAGGAGTCTTTCCGCTGACAGTACCTGGTCGAATATCTCATGCGCCTTGAGGTTCCTTCTAAACCCAATACCTGCGGTAATGCAGAATTTGCAGCCCATACTGCATCCGGCCTGTGATGATATGCATAATGTGTAACGTCCGCTTCCTTTGGTGTTTGGTATCAGTACGCTTTCAATTGAATTACCGTCTTCAAGGCCGAAGAGGAATTTTTGTGTGCCGTCTGTTGAGCATTGTTTCTGCAGGAGTTCCAGACAGCTTATATGCGCCTTTTTCTTCAGTTTCTCCCTGAATGCTTTAGGAAGGTCTGTCATTGCGTCAAAGGTGCAGACCTTTCTCTTATAGGTCCATTTTATAATTTGTTCGGCCCTGTAAGGCTTATGCCCGAGCGACCGGACAAGGTCGTGGATCTCTTCATTTGTCATCTGTTTTATGTCCATAATTATATATATAGTTGCATGACTTGATTCTTCGTGTCAAACTGTTGACGTTGTTATTGGTATATGGCAATATAGTCGTATGCAGCGTATCCTGATAATTGATGATGAAGCATCTATACGAGACCTTTTAAGCGATTTTCTGGGCTCTAAGGGTTATGACGTTGAAGTTGCTCCTGATGGTGAGACCGGGATAGTGATGCTGAAAGAGGGTAATTATGACCTTTTTATCCTCGACCTTACGATGCCCGGCATGAACGGTCTTGATGTTCTGAAGGCTGCTAACACTGAAAAGATCAATATCCCCTCAATTGTGATAACTGCGCATGCCACTGTAAATACAGCCGTAGAGGCCATGAAGCTCGGCGCTTTTGACTATATTACAAAACCTTTTAATATAGAAGACTTATATATAACGGTAAAGAGGCTCCTGGAATATTTTCATCTGCAATTAGAAAATATACAACTCAGAAAAGAGATAAAAAAGAAATACGAATTCAAGAACATTATCGGCAGGTCCCCCCAGATGCAGAAGGTGATCAAGTTCATCGAAAAGATAGCGGATACTGACAGCACTATTTTAGTAACAGGTGAAAGCGGTACCGGAAAAGAACTTGTTTCAAAGACGATCCATTATCACAGCCCAAGGGCCCGCAAGCTGTTCGTGCCTCTTAACTGCGCTGCGATCCCCAAGGACATACTTGAGTCTGAGCTTTTCGGACATGAGAAGGGCGCCTTTACCGGAGCGGTGAATGCCAGGATAGGGCGTTTTGAACATGCGGATCATGGTACGCTTTTTTTAGATGAGATCGGCGAGCTCCCGCCGTCAATGCAGGTAAAGCTCCTTCGCGTGCTCCAGGAAAAAGAGTTCGAGCGGGTCGGGGGCCTAAAGACGATCAAGGTGGATGTCAGGATAATCGCGGCGACCAACAGGGACCTTGAAAAAGAGGTGGCTGAGGGGCGGTTCCGTGAAGACCTGTTTTACAGACTTAATGTGATACCTCTGCATCTTCCGCCTTTGAGGAATATGAAAGAGGATATCCCTCTTTTGACAAAATTCTTTTTAAAAGATATTGCTGTAAGAAAGCAGAGGAAAGAGCCTGTAATACCAAAGGAAACCATGGAGTATCTTCTGAACTATCAATGGCCCGGTAATGTTCGTGAGCTTGAGAATCTTATAGAAAGGCTTATCGTCCTTACTGATGAGCCTGTTATTACAAAAGAAGACCTGCCTGAAAGGATCTTTAAAAATAACAGTATTAAGGGGAAAGATACAAACGGAGATAAGCTTTCTTCCGAAGGTGTTGACCTTAACCAGATGCTTGGGGAAATAGAGAACAACATGATACTTCAGGCACTTGATATATCCAAGGGGGTCAAAAGCAAGGCAGCCGGCCTCCTCGGGCTTAACAGAACGACCCTTATTGAAAAGATGAAAAAGAAGTCATTATCTTGATCCTGTAATATTTTCTTGATCCGTATTTAATATATTTTTATCCCCCCATATCAGGCACTTTATTTCCTGATGTCATATAAATGACACTTCCGCCTTTTAAATACCTTTAAAATTCAAGCAGTTACGTTGGCACATATATTGCATTAACGTGCTCATGTATCGAATTAATATATTGATCATAGCGATTATGAGCGTGTTGCTGGTTCCTGCTGCTATACATGCGGCTGCTGTTGATGAAGAGAAAGATCCTGTAAATCAGGAATATTCCATTAATATGCGGGCAAATTATCATACTGATTATCTCAGGATCGTAATGGAAGGGCCTGACTCATTGATATCACAGGGAAAGATCGTGCGGGTATCAAAGGGGATAAACGTTGTCTTTCCAGCGGATCGTCTTTATATACGTGACAAAAATCTGCCTTTTAAATATGATCTTGAAAATAACATCATACTGCTGTCTCTGAGAAAGGTCAGGAAGTTCAAATATTTTGCATTGAAAAATCCGAGCCGTCTGGTCATAGATGTATATCAAAAGAGGGTGGGAAAGAAAAAGGACATTAAGTCGTTGATCGAAGCAAAGGAAGTTATTGAGAAAAAGATCGAAAAAGATAAATCGGTTTCATCTGCAGATACGGACTGGAAAAAAACAGCAGAGAAGAAAATGCCTGCGTACAAGAAAAAGGCGCCTGTTGAGGTTCCTTTAAAAAAGGATGATGAAGCTGCAGAGGTCCGTACAGTAATGACCGAACAGGAGGAGGTCAAGGAAAAATATCCTTTTATAATAGATGAATATAAGAGTGTTGCAGTTTTTCTTGAGTCAGGCAAGTCATTTGCTGTACTGAAAGAGCTTGAGACATACACACCCGCTGACAGTGAATCAATAGCAATGCATAGTTTTTTGAGCGGTGAGGCAAATAGAAGGCTCGGGAAATATAAGAATGCCATTGATCAGCTGAGGAAGGCATATATTTATTCTTCTAACGATGAATTGAAGGAAATGGCCCTGATGAAGCGCGCTTGGTCATATCACAAGATCGGTCTCCTTCAGGAAGCCGCTGCGTACTATATCTTATTTATAAATAACTATCCTTCTTCTCTGAATATAGAGAGGGCAAACCTTGATCTTGCGGACATATTTTTCAAACAAGGTGATTATGTTAAAGCTATAGATCATTACGGTGTGGCAGGGCAGGGTCCCGCAGCCCTTTTCGGACTTGCAAATGCACTTCATAAGATAGAGATGATAGAAGATGCCGGGATCGTTTATCAGGATGCGATGGCAACGGACAGCACATATCCTGAAAAGCATTCGGAGGTCTACTATTTTATGGGTGAGAACAGCCGGCTGGCAGGTGACCTTGATAAGGCTGAAGAGTATCTGTCCATGATCGAATACGGGCCGTATAAACCGAAGGCTGATATGGTTCTTGGTCTGATATATCTTGAAAGGGACAATACGGATGAAGCATCCGTCAGATTCAGTAATTCCCTGAAATCAAAAGAGATGGATGTAAAGGCAAATGCCATATATAATCTCTCTCTTATAAACCATAAGGAGGGAAGGCTGGACCAGGCTATATCCGGACTTGAAGATATAAGGCATAAATATATTAATTCCTCCATATACAGGGATGCGGTTTTTGAGCTTGCAAAAATATTCCGTGAACAGGGTAAATTCCCTGAAGCAATATCACATCTCAAGGCCCTTATTTTTTCAAAGGACACTCCGGAGGGAGCGTTAAAGGAAGTTGAATTGATACTGGACGAAATGATCATCAGGACTGCTAAGGGAGAAAAAGAGAAAAAGGAGTTTGTAAAGCTCTGGAGCCAGCTTGGAGAATGGCTGTTTGACAGGTCACGAGAGGAATTTTTGCTGCGTGCGTCAAAAAGCCTCCGTCATGAAGGCGCTCCGTTTTTGAATGTGGCATACTGGCTTACGGAAAACGGCTCGCGCAAAATAAGGGTTTCAGCGGCAACCGCACTTGCGGATTATTATATAGGTATGAGGGACATTAAGACTGCTAAACACTATTTGAATACAGCAAGGCAGACTGTGACGATAATTGATGATGTGCTCAGAGTGGAGGTCAAGATATATCTGGCAGAGCAGAAGCCTGAGCAGGCGTATGAAAGGATCAGACTGCTGAAAAAGCATGATAAAGATGATCTGCGGCTTCTGGGCAGCGTCCTTTCCGAACTTGAGAAAGAAAAGTCAAAAAAGAGCGCTGATGCTGTCAGGCTTTATGTGAATGTCCTTGAAAAGCAGGAATGGCCTGCTGAAGATTATGTGAGGCTGGCTGATATATTGTATGCAAAAGGTCAGAAAACTACGGCATTGAAATATTACAGAACAGCATATACGAAAAACCCTGATATAGAATGGGCAGGGTACAGGGTCGGGCGCGGTATGGGCATGCCTGAGTCTGAGGAAATGTTCGTCAGCCTGCAGAAAGGCAGTACTGTTATAAATCAACTTGCTAAATCCAAGCTGCTCGAGATCACTTTGCTGGACAAAGTACAGGAGGTATATTAGTGGAACAGGCAGTCGAACTGAACCGGGCATTTGACGATTTTACCAGGGCATCTAAAAGCCTTGAACAATATTATGAAATGCTCAGCAAAAAAGTTGATCATCTTACAAACGAGCTGGAACAAAAGAATGCTCAGCTTGAGGAAATGAAAAGGCAGGATGAACGTAACCAGCGCCTTATATCCATGGGTGAGATGGCCGCAAAAATAGTCCATGAGATAAGGAGCCCTTTATGCAGCATTGAGCTTTTTTCCAATATGCTTTCAAATGATCTGAAAGACACGGTCCATGCAGAAATGGCCGGGGGTATCTCGACCGGTATCAAGAGCCTGAATACTATTCTTACCAATATGCTCTATTTCGCAAAGCATCAGAAGCCGCGCTTCAAGGAGTTGAAACCACTTGATATTATTGAAGAATGCATCAATGTTCTTGCGCCTCTTATTGATGTGAGGCATATTAAGGTTTTACTGAATGTGAGTGACGGGAAGGTTGCCGGTGACAGTGAGCTTTTAAAACAGGTTTTTATGAACATAATCCTGAATGCCATTCAGGCTATGCCTGACGGAGGGAGACTGCGTATTGAATCATCAGTGTCGGGCAATTACAGTGTTGTTTCAGTTATTGATGAGGGGAAAGGTATTCTGCCTGAAAACATAGAGAAGATCTTTGATCCGTTCTTCAGTACGAAGGACAAAGGTTCCGGTCTGGGACTTGCAATATCAAATAAAATAATGCAGTCGCATGAGGGATCGATCAAAGCCTTCAGGAACACCGGAAAAGGCAGTACGTTCTCTGTCTACTTTTTATCCGGAAAGATGCCTGAAGCACAAGACAGGAAAAAGAACAGCGTCAGTGATGCTGAGGCCCTGAGAAATATATATACAGAAAATGATTCGTTCCAAATTCCTTTAGTGAGGTCAATATAACATGAGAAAATTACTTATAGTTGATGATGATGCACAGATGAGGGCCGCTCTAAAAGAAGCCGTAGTCAGAATGGGCCATGACGCGCTTGTTGCGGAAGACCCTGTTGACGCGTTGAAGAAGCTTGAGAATGCTACAGTATCGATGATCATTACAGATATGAAGATGCCGAAGATGGACGGCGTTGCATTTATAAGAGAGGCCAGAAAAATAACAGGCAATATCCCTGTTCTTGTTATTACAGGGTTTGCCACTGTAGAGAATGCTGTTGACGCAATGAAAGAAGGCGCTTGTGAATATATGATGAAACCATTTTCTTTTGATTCCCTGACAGCAGCGATCAATAATGTTGTCTCCGGGACATCTTCGGAAAACAGTGAGGTGATAACTGAGAATAAGAATATGACCAGACTTTTGAGACTTGCTGAAAACGTAGCGTTAAGTGATATGACAGTTCTTATTCTTGGTGAGAGCGGAACAGGAAAAGAACTGCTTGCAAGACATATACACCGGTCGAGTAACAGGGGCAAAAAAACTCTTGTTGCTGTTAACTGTGCGGCAATACCGGATAACCTTCTTGAGTCAGAGCTTTTCGGATATGAAAAAGGGGCTTTTACAGGAGCAGGGGAAAAGAAGATCGGCAAATTTGAACTTGCGCATGGCGGCACTATACTCCTTGATGAAATAGGTGAAATGACAGCAACGCTCCAGGCAAAGCTTCTCCGTGTTCTCCAGGAACGAGAGATCGACAGGATCGGCGGAAAACAGCCCGTACAGGTGGATGTCCGTGTAATTGCAACGACCAACAGGGACCTTAAAAAAGAGATAAAAGAGGGCAGGTTCAGGGAGGACCTTTATTACAGGATCAGCGCATTCCCGCTTATTTTGCCGCCCTTAAGAGAAAGGACAGAGGACATAGGACTTCTTGCAGAACATTTTACTGAGAAGTTTTCCAGACAGATGAACAAACATCTGTCCGGTTTTAGTGATGAAACACTTGAATACCTGACAAGCAGGCCGTGGAAGGGCAATATCAGGGAACTTGAGAATGTGATACAGCGGGCTGTTCTTATATCCGCATCTGACCATCTGGTCGTTGATGATTTCAGACTTGACGAAGAGACTGATAATGTTCAGGCCCCCGGTGGAAGCCTGAAGGACATGGAGATGGATATGATAATGAAGACGCTCGAAAACACGAACGGCAATAAAACCAAGGCCGCTAAAATGCTTGGTGTAAGTGTTCGTACAATAAGAAATAAGTTGACTGAATACGGCAGGAATGCCTCAGTAGCATAATATGCTGCTGTATATAATAATTGATTTCCCGGAAAATCCGGGGCTATTATTCAGGAGGTAATAAAATGGATAAAGGTTTTAATTTACTTCATAACCTATTAAAGGCAACCGGTGCACGCCAGAAGGTTATATCGTCCAATATTGCAAATTCCGACACACCCGGATATAAGGCGAAAGATGTGAAGTTCAGTAATCTCATTGAAAAGCAGCGCAATATCCTTAAGACAGACCCTAAACATATGGGCGGTGCGGACGGAGGTAATATGAGCAGTATGATCAAGGTGGAGCAGACCCCGTCCTGGGGGGACAAAAACAATGTGGAACTCAATGTCGAGGTCGCAAAAATGACAGAGAACTCACTTCTTCATGATGCTGCTGTTACGATTTTGGCTAAAAAGATTAAAATGTATAAGACTGCGATAGGGGGTAATTAATGGATCTGTTTACAGTCAGCGCATCAGCGCTTGAAGCGCAGAGAGTAAGGATGAACACCATAGCATCAAATATGGCCAATGCACAGTCTACAAAAACGGAAAATGGCGGGCCTTATGTCAAGAAAAATGTTGTGTTTTCGTCATTGCATATAAAATCAAAAAATTCAGAGGGACTTGAGGGCGTAAAGGTTGTTGATATTGTAGAGGATACTAAACCGCCTTTGACCCTTTATGATCCGGGGCATCCGGACGCGGATGAGAACGGGTACATTCATATGCCTGATATAAATGTTATCGAGGAAATGGTCAATATGATGATGGCGTTGAGGGCATATGAGGCAAACGTTAAAGCATTTAATATATCAAAGGGAATGTTTCAGAAGACCCTTGAGCTCGGGAGGATGTAATGTCTGATATTGCGATCAAAGGTATAGGCGGTGCAGGAGCCGGTGATATAGGCGGGATAAAATCTTTAAAGAAAGAGTCCGGCGCTGGATTTGATTCTGTGATCAATGAGGTAATGAACAAGGTCTCTCAGGTCCAGAATGATGCTGATACCGCTGTAAATGAACTTGCCGGCGGCGGTGACGTAACAAATGCTATCCTGGCGATAGAAAAGGCTGATATGAATTTCCAGCTGATGGTTGAGGTGCGTAATAAGCTGTTAAGGACCTATGAGGAAGTCATGAGGATGCAGGTTTAGCATTACTGAATATAAATAATTGTTGTACAACATTTGGAAAGGACAAATATGGCCGGTACAGAAGATATGATGGCAAAGTTTAATGCGTTGCCAATTAATAAAAAAGCAGCAATTGCCGCTGTTATTGCGATCAGCATTGCGGGGATGATGCTTTTGCTTACGTGGATAAACAAGGCGGATTACCAGGTGCTTTTCTCAAATCTTTCAGAGGGCGACGCGGCCGGGATCGTTGAGGAGCTGAAAAGTAAACATGTTGATTACAGGCTTCAGGGTACCGGTGTTATTCTTGTGCAGTCAGGCGATGTTTATGATCTGAGACTGCAGCTTGCATCAGCAGGCCTTCCGCAGGGCGGAAATATCGGTTTTGAAATATTTGATAATGCCAGTTTTACGACAAGTGAGTTTGTACAGAAGCTTAATTTTAAAAGAGGCCTTGAGGGCGAACTTTCAAGGACCATTCGTTCATTGTCCGGTGTTCAGCAGTGCCGTGTACATCTGGTTATGCCGGAAAAGACGGTCTTTGCTTTTCAGGAAGAAAAATCGCAGGCATCTGCTGCTGTTTTTATCGCACTGAACCAGGGTCGCAGACTGAGCAAAGGCGAGGTCCAGGGAATTGTGCATCTTATTTCAAGCGGGGTTGAAGGGCTGAGTTCGGAAAATATTACCGTGGTTGACAATAAAGGTGTGATGCTAACAAATCCAAGTGATGATTCTGTTATGGGTCTCAGCAATAACCAGATGGAATACCAGCGTACATTTGAAAAGAACTTGGTTGATAAGATCACAGAGATCCTTGAACCGGTAGCAGGCCACGGAAAGATTCAGGCAAAGGTTTCCGCTGTATTTGATTTTACCAGAAGCGAAAGGACCGAGGAGAAATTTGACCCTGAAGGCGTTGTTATACGCAGTGAACAGAAGAGCACTGAAAAGACGACATCAGGCGGTGGTACAGGCGGTGTTCCCGGTACTGCATCAAATCTTCCTGGTGGCGCAGGCGCGCAGGCGTCTTCATCGATGGGTCAGTCGCAGAAACAGGATGAGACGATAAATTATGAAACGAGCAAGACAATAACCAGGGTGGTCGAATCTCCGATATCTCTTGAGAGACTTACTGTTGCTATCATCGTGGACGGGCTTCTTGATTCTCAGACCGCTTCTGTTGAAAACGCCGAACAGTACACCAAACGTACTGAGGATGACATTAAATATTATGAAAATATCGTAAAGAACACAATTGGTTTTACCAGTGACAGGGGCGATGAGATCAGCGTGACTGTTATGCCCTTTACCAAGTCTGATGTCGGGGTAATTGAAGAGGCAGGCACGGATGTAATGCAGATAGTGTATACAGTGCTTAAATATCTGGCGCCTGTTATTGTTGCGATACTTTTCTTTCTCTTTCTTGTAAAGCCTCTGATCAATATGATATCAAAGATGCCCTCTGCGGCACAGTCACTGGCTGTGGCCGGACGGGCCGCATCTACGGAGCTTGAGGGACCGTTAAGGCCGAAGGAGATACCTGTTGAAAAACGGGTGGTCGAGTGGGCATCGCAGAACCCGGGTGAGGCAGCCGGGGTAGTTAAAGATTGGGTGGAGGAGAAATAGATGGCTGTCAGCGGGTATGAGAAGGCCGCACTTCTTTTAAGTACAGTTGGAGAGGAAGTTGCCGCAAAAATATTACAGAGCCTTGATCCGGATGTTATCATGAAAATATCATCCTACATGTCGCGTGTTAATAAGCTGGGCCGTGACGATGCCAAAGCTGTTTTTGATGAAATATCCGGAAAGATACAGGAAGGGACATTCCAGCTTGGCGGACATGAATATGTGAAGAATATGCTGACTATCGGGCTTGGGAATAAAGACGCTCAAAAAATGATCGAGCTGGCCTCAAAAGAGGACCCTCTTGATTCATTTAAAAAAATTAATCCTCAGACCCTTGCAAATTTCCTTGTTACAGAGCATCCGCAGACAATAGCCATGATTATGTGCGTGCTTGAATCAGAAAAAGCAGCGCTGGTCATGTCTTTTATGCCGGATGAGATAAAAAGCAATATTGCTATGCGTATAGCTACTACTGACAGGATCCCGGAGTCTGCCCTCGAAGAGATCAGTGAAGTATTAAAGGTCCAGCTTGATGTAGGACAGGGTGCTGAGGGCAAGGAGTTTAACGGCACAAAGGTCATCGCGGAGATACTTAACCACTCTGACAGGAAACTTGAGCAGACAATATTGGAAAGCATTGAGGAGAACAACCCTGAACTGTCACAGGCCATCCAGGAAATAATGTTTGTATTTGAAGACATAGAAGCAGTTGATGATAAAGGGATGCAGGCCATTCTTAAAGAACTCAGTACAGAGGACCTTTCGCTTGCTCTTAAGGGCGCTTCAGATACAATGAAAGATAAGGTCTTTGGAAATATGTCCAAGAGGGCAGCTACCTTACTGAAGGATGAGATAGAGGCAAAAGGTGCTGTCAGACTGTCTGAAGTGGAAATCGCGCAAAGAAATATAGTCAATGTAGCCAGAAAGCTTGAAGATGAAGGTATCATAATACTTGGAGGAAAGGGCGGAGAGGAATTTGTTGAATAGGAGCGTTATGATGAAGGATGAGGATGTTGTTCTCTACAGTATGCCTTCTTTGGATGATGAAAGAGTGCGGACCGGGCGGGCGAAAGAACTCGATTATAATACTGTAATGGAAAAGGCAAATGAACTTCAGAAAAAAGCCTATGACGAAGGTTTTGCTTCCGGTGAAAAAGCCGGACATGCTGTTGGTGAACAGAAGGCGCTTGTTCTTCTTGAAGGTCTTGAAAAGATACTTGGTGAATTGATGAGTGTCAGGGCCAATGCATTAAAGGGAGTATCTGAGCAGGTTGTTGAACTTGCAGTTGCGATCGCCAGAAAGGTCATTATTGAAGAGGTCAGTACAAAGCCTGAGATAATGATATCCATGGTCAGGGAGGCCCTGAAGAGAATGGAGCGGGTAGGCACTATCGCGATCAAGGTGAACCCGGCAATATATGATCTTTTCGTAAATAACAGGACAAGGCTTACTGATATAAATGATGACATAGTTATAGATTCTGATACATCTGTTCCGGTAACAGGCCCGCTCGTTATAAGTAAAACTGAAGAAGTGGTGACAGATATTGAATCATTGATCGAAAATATCATAAAAGATATGAAGGCCGCTGCTGACAAGGCTGAAGATAATAAAATGACTGAAATTGTTGATGATGACGCAGATATTCTTGACCGTAACATTGATATCATTGCTGACGTGGAGAAGCCGGCTGACAGGGACCTTGAATAATGATAGACCTCTCCCCCTATATAAAAGCGGTGAAGGAATCCGAACCTCTTGAGATATACGGCCGTATAGTTGAGATAACAGGTCTTACGATCAAGGCGACAGGACTTGATGTCAGCATAGGAGAGGCCTGTAAAATATATTCCAGCAACATGCCTGTGGATGCAGAGGTTGTGGGATTTAAGGAAGGCAAGGTCGTGCTTATGGCCACCGGTGAAATATCCGGTATCGGGCATGGAAGCAGGGTGATGCCTTTGGGTAAGAATAAATCCGTAACGGTCGGTGATGCGCTTATCGGCAGGGTCATTGATGAGGCCGGCAATCCTATTGACGGGAAGGGCCCTATCAAAGGTATTGATTATCCGCTTGCATCATCGTCCCCTAATCCGCTTTTAAGAGAGCGGATAAAAGAACCTCTGGACCTCGGTATAAGGGCCATTAACGGACTCCTTACATGCGGTAAGGGCCAGAGGATCGGCATAATGGCCGGGTCAGGAGTAGGGAAAAGTGTTCTTCTTGGAATGATAGCTAAATATTCTGAGGCTGCTGTTAATGTTATAGCACTTATTGGTGAGAGAAGCCGTGAGGTCCGTGAATTCGTTGAGAAGAACCTTGGTGAAGAGGGCCTCAAAAAGTCGGTGGTAGTAGTGTCCACATCAGAGCAGGCCCCGCTTGCAAAAGTAAGAGGGGCATTTACTGCAACTGCAATTGCCGAATATTTCAGGAGCAGGGGGGAAGATGTTCTGCTTCTTATGGATTCACTCACGCGTGTGGCAATGGCTCAGCGGGAGATCGGTCTTGCTGTGGGAGAACCTCCGGCAACAAGGGGCTACACACCTTCTGTTTTTGCGCTTCTGCCGAAATTACTTGAAAGGGTTGGTACAGCAGAAGGTAAAGGAAGTATAACAGGTCTGTATACTGTGCTTGTTGAAGGTGATGATATGATGGAGCCTGTGGCTGATACAACAAGGTCGATACTCGACGGGCATATAGTCCTGTCCAGGGACCTTGCAATGGAAAACCATTACCCGTCTATTGATATCCTTCAGTCTGTGAGCAGGGTAATGCCGCATATAATTAATGACAGGCACAAGGAATATGCCGGGAAGTTCATAGAGATGCTTTCAATATATAAGAAATTCGAGGACATGATAAATCTCGGGGCATATAAACATGGTACAAATCCCAGAGTTGATACGGCGATACAGATCATAGACAGGCTGAAAAGCTACCTGAAACAGGACATGAATGAACATATAGATTATCCGAACGCGCTTCAGGGCATGTATTGTATATTCGATGAAATGGAGAGGTCTAATGTCTAAAAAAGAGACGTTATCGAAGATACTGAAATTAAAGGACAATAAAAAGAAAGAACTGGAACTCGAAGTTAAGAGGGCACAGGACCGGGCGGACAGAGAGCTGTATAAGCTTGAAGCACTTGAACTGGAATACAATGATAATCTGGATATTTTTAATAAAAAAAATTCTGAAGGTCTGCTGTATGCCGACAACCTGAATTCATATTATGACTTTTTTTCACGTATTAATGTCCGGATATCCGAGCAGAAAAAAAAATACATTAAATTTTTGAAAGATGTTGAGTTTGTGAAAAAACACCTTATTGAGGCTCATAAGGAGAAAAAGATGTTTGAGATAATGAAGGACAAGGAAGTAAAAAAAGAGTTCAAGAATATGATTGATAAGGAGCAGAAAGAGGCCGACTTTTTTTCTGTTACGAGGAAATTGAGATGATCAGAAATATATGTATTATGTGTTTTGTTTTATTGACCGCATTACCTGCTTTTGCCCAGGAGGATATTGTCAGCCTTGTTGAAAAACAGCGTATTGAGCTTGATCTTCAGGAAGAGAATATCAAGAAAGAGATGGAGAGGCTGAAGACCATAAAAAATGAGGTTGAAGCCGACATCCAGAAGTATTCAGAGCTGCTTAAACAGATCGAAAAGTCCCTTGAGCAGGCTGAGACTACAGGCGGGAAAAGGCTTAGACATATAGCACAGGCTTATGAGGCAATGCCGCCTGAAGATGCTGCAGCACGGCTTGCAGGTCTTGATAACAGGACTGCAGTGCAAATTCTGCTCAAAATGAGCAGTAAAAAAGCCGGACTGGTCATCGGCATGATGGAAGCACGTAAGGCGACCGTACTTACCAAAGATATAGCAAAGCTTAAAAAGTAGCTTTCGCTTCTGCGAAAGCAGGAGTCGAGGTTTGACCTCGACTCAGTATAGGACCAATTAGACCTATAGGCCCTATATGGAGGCTTCGCCTCCTAGGAAAAATATCCCCTTACGGAAAACATTTCTTCCCATGATGGACAATAATAATTTTCTTGTTTCTGAATTTCTTTAAAAATAAAGGAGTTATCCCTGCTAAAAGATTTGGCACAACTCTTGCTTTTACGGGGGCATGAACATCTCTCAAGAGAATATATTCAACAGATCGATCATCACTCAGATGAATCTTCAGACCGGTGCGACGCCTGAATTAAAGGCTTCATTGGATGGTCTGATGTTTGATTCCATGATTGATAATTTCAAGGTCGGACCTACAGCAGTTAAATCAGCTAAAGCTGACAACTTCTCTACAGAAAAAGTTTCTGATAAAAATAGATCTGATATCAGGACTGATTTTCATAATGATCGTCATAAGGACGATTACGGACAGGTTAAAAGAAATCAGGAAAAACATACTTCCTCTAACAGTTCTGAAAAGAGTGATGCTGGATTTGATTCAGTATCTGTAAATAAAAAGACCCGTTCTGATTCTTTGACAACAGATACAAAAAACAGCAGCTCTCAACACTCAGATACGGCAGGACTTTCTGAGAATAACGCAGTTAATAACCCTGAAGATAGATCTGCTGACAATTCTCAGGATGCTGATAAGATGGAAAACTCTTCCTCTCAGGCCGGGACCGCAGAAGCAGTATCAGAGCCAGTTAATGACGGTCTTCTGGTCAAGATACTTGGCAGTCTGGCAGAAGACACGATTGAGACTCCAGTCCAGGCAGAAGACACAATTGAGACTTCAGGGCAGGCAGAAGACATAATTGAGACTTTAGGCCGGACAGAAAAAGGCGAATATGAAAATAATGCCCTGCAGAATAATGATGTTGAGCAGTCAGAGGCTTTATTATCGAATAGTAATGTAAATATTGTTCCGGACAACGTCGTAACGTCTGGTGATGTCCAGAAAACAGCAGAGATCAATAATGCTGTTTTTGATGATGCGTTATATCATGTCATCAAAGAGAAAGCCCTAAATGAAGGTCCGGCAGGTAAAGTTCAACAGGGATTGGAAAAGGCAGTAATAAATGAATCAACAGAAGAATCTAACAAAGCCGAAGCATTTAAGACGTTGACACCGGAAAGCGGAGATATAAAGAACGACGGCCCGAAAACCGAAGGACCTGAACATGTTGTAATAGCAGAAGAAGATGTAGTTGCAGATATTAATGGTTCCAAAAAGTCATCTGACACCGCTAATAATAAGAATAATTCAGGTGATATAGATATTGCACATGAAGCCGGAGAAGTTGTATCTAAAACAGATATTAATAAAAACAGTGTTGATAATAAAAACGTAATTTCGGAAATTGTAGATGAAAAAGATCCGGATGCCGTAATCAATAATAAAGATAATTATAAAAATGTTGAGAACAGATATAGCGAAAAAAATATAATGCACAATAATTTTGGTATGCAGGAGACAGGAGATGACGCAGCCAGTGTGGTAAGCAGGTTTATGTCAGGTTTAATGGTCAATGCTGACCGTGAGAACGGATCAAAGAGCGGTAAAGGGAATATTGGCTCTCAGGTCAGAGCAGTGTCCGCCAATACAAATTCTGCTGTCGCCTCGTCTCATGGTGTGATCCAGAGTAATGGAGAAATCGCACAGATCCACCAAACAGCGGCTCTTGCAAGACCGGCAGCATTGAATGAGCTGGTTGATAAGATAGTTTATACCGTAAAGGGCGAGAACAATCTCGGTGTTACTATAAAACATGAAGAACTCGGTAATATTAATATTCGCCTCACCCTTGAAAAGGGCATGGTGAATATTCATATTAATGCGCCGGACAAAGCTGTCCGGGAGATGCTTGAAAGCAATATACAGAGCCTTGTGAATTCTCTGGAAGAAAATGGAGTAAGTGTCGGAGGTTTTTCCGTGGCGCTTCAGAATAACGGTAATAACAGCGGTTATGCAGAAGGAAACAATAAAGGGTATTTCAGTAATGACCTTGCTGAAAGAGAGAATGATACAGTCCCTGTAAAGGTGGATAAAGCCAGGGGCCTTGTAAATATATTTGCCTGATAATAAGGGTATGGAGGTAATATGGACATTTCAGGTTTAGCAAGCTCGGCGGACCAGGCACTGACAGCAGCAGAGGGAAAAGGAAAGAACAATCTTAACCAGGAGGATTTTTTAAGGCTGCTCATGAAGGAGCTGAGTTATCAGGACCCTTTAAATCCCATGGACAGTAAAGAGTTTACCGCACAGCTTACGCAGTTCAGTTCACTGGAGGAACTTGGCAATATAAATAAATCGTTGGACGCGGTGCTGACTTCGCAGCAGTTAACACAGAATGCAAATGCCGCCGCCCTGATCGGTAAATCAGTTAATGTTGAGGGTAACATGGTCTATCTTGACGGCACTGCTGAAATGGAGTATAAGCTTGCAGATGAAGCACTGGATACGAAAATATATATCGCCGATGCGAGCGGAGAGATCGTAAGGATCGATGATCTTGGGCTCCAGCCCGCAGGTGATGGCAGCTATATCTGGGACGGTAAAGACGGTAATGGAAATGACCTTTCCAAAGGAGTTTATGGGTTTGAGATACAGGCATATAACAGGGAAGGTGACCTTGTTGATAACATCACAGAAGGAAAGGGCAGGGTGACCGGTGTAAGTTTTAACCATGGTATTGCATCGCTGGTACTTGACCATAGTCGTGAAGTATATTTGAGTGATGTAAAAGTTATTGAAGAGTAAGCTAAATTAAAATGAGACAGAAACTGTTTATATGAATAGAGATAAGGAGGAGATAATATGAGTGTTACATCGATGTTTACAGCGGTCAGTGGTATGAGTGCGAACGGAACAGGTCTTTCAGTTGTTAGTGATAATATAGCTAACATGAATACACATGCATTTAAATCCAGTTCAGTTGTTTTTGGAGATGTTATAAGTCAGTCTCTCGGATCAACAGGTATCGGTCGTGGTACACTGCTCAATGACGTTTCCGCTGAATTTTCGCAGGGCGCTTTTGAATCATCTTCAAACGTCCTTGATATGGCGATTGACGGTGACGGGCTTTTTGTTGTTAAAAAAGGCCTTGAGACGGTTTATACGAGAGCAGGGCAGTTCGGGATCGATAAACAGGGATACGCGGTAAACGCGAACGATTACAAGCTGCAGGGATTTCAGTTCTCTGTTTCCGGTGCATCATCAACTGTTATTGGTGACATTAATGTCTCGGCCATTAACAGTCAGCCGATGGCTACTGAAAATGCAAAGGTATATGCAAACCTTGATGCAAAGGAAACTATACCTGTTGATAATTTTGACGAATTAAACCCTGAAACCACTTCAAATTTTACAAGTACATTGACTGTATATGATTCTATTGGTAATTCACATGTAGTAAATATTTATTATAGAAAGTCTGTGGAACTCCCGTCAGGTAATACCTGGCAGTGGTTTGCGGTTGTAGGAGCCAATGACAGTCAAAGCGGACTTCAAGAGATCCAGGCAGGAGGTCTCCTGTTATTTAACAGCGGCGGTGCGCTTCTAGATGAACAGGACCTTCCTGATGACGTTCTTGGGTCTCCTCTCACAACAGAGTATCATTCTTTAAGTGATGGTGCTGCTGGCGGCACTGATTTTACTGTGAGCGAGGGTTTTAATTTTTCAGGCGGTGCTACTCAACTCCAGGAAATAGACTTTGACTTTGGTATAAATATTAGTACTGAGCTCGGCTCCGGTCTTGAGGGATCTACCCAGTTCGGTGCTGCTTCAACAACATCATATCTCGATCAGGACGGGTATGCTGCCGGAGCGCTGAAAAACGTTACAATAAGTAATGACGGACTGATGACAGGTATTTTCACAAACGGTCAGACAAAGGATATAGCCCAGATCGTGCTCGCAAAGTTCATATCAACTGAAGGACTTATCAAGATCGGTAAAAACCTTTATGTTGAATCAAATGACTCAGGTCAGCCAATCGTTACGGCAGCCGGATCAACCGGTACCGGTCTTATTCTTTCCAACACTCTGGAGCTGAGCAATGTTGACCTTGCAGAGGAATTCGTCCGTATGATCATTCTCCAGCGTGGTTTCCAGGCAAACTCCAAGATGGTTACAACATCTGATGAACTTATGATGGAACTGGTTAACCTGAAACGTTAATAAATAAAAAAAGGGTACAGGCTATGCCTGTACCCTTTAACTATTCGGGATTATCTTGCAGACGATGCATTATAACATTGTCCGGGTTTCAGCAGTGTGAATTCTTCCGCGCCTTCTTCAGTCTTGATCTGTTTGAAAACCTCACATGACATGCATGAAACAGATTTTTGCGCAAAGTCTCCCTGTACTTTTCCGCCGCAAAAAGTCCCGGCAATTGCCCAGCATATACGCCCTGCATTCTTGCCGCTGTTGATACCTTCACAGGACTCTTCTGTTGCAGCCGGGCAGATACCCAGTTCTCCGGCTTTTACCCCGTTTGGCTCTCTGCCGCAATTTTTCACTTCCCAGCAATTAGTCTTATACATACCCCTCCCCCTTTTAATTTAAAACTGATTTCAGTATTCAAATCCCCTGATAATCTATCGGAATTTCTGAGTCTTGCCTTTAGCCCTCAGGATTAATTTTAATCAATATTATTATAAATTGCTAATTAAATTAGAAAAATACGTCTATATGGCGTTGATGATCTCGCCGGCTATTTCATTCAGAGGCAGTACTTTATCTGCTGTTCCTGATTCAACAACAGCCCTGGGCATTCCGTAGACAATACATGTTTTTTCACTCTCTGCGATCGTTCTTCCGCCTTTGTTCTTTATCTCTTTCATGCCTGCTGTACCGTCATTGCCGAGACCGGTAAGTATGACCCCGAGCACCTGGCCGGAGTAATTCTCCACGATCGAGAGGAAAAGATGGTTAATTGAAGGCCGGTATATAAGGTCGGCTTCATGTTCGGATATTTGTATTACAGTTTCTGTGATCTTTCTTCTTTTGACACTCATATGACCTCTGCCGGGAGCTATATATACCACCCCTTTTTCTATAGGTTCATTGTGTTCAGCTTCTTTTACCTTGATAGCGCTTAACTGGTCAAGCCTTTCAGCGAAAGGTCCTGTAAATGCCGGCGGCATGTGCTGTGCGATCAGTACAGGGACAGGGAAATCAGCAGGGAAAACGGTGATTATCTGCTGTAATGCTTTCGGGCCGCCTGTTGATGATCCTATGGCCACAATAGCTGTCTTTCTGTGAGAACTATATTCTGTCGGTTTGGGAAGGGCCAGCCGTTCAGGCCTGATATTGTGATTTGAAAATATATGTTTTTTACTGCCTATACTTTTTATCTTTTCTATAAGAATCTCTTTTATCTTCACTATATTTATGGAAACGTCAGAAAGGTTTTTGGGTATGAAGTCAACAGCTCCGATCTCGAGGGCTTCAAGTGTTGCTTTAGCGCTGTCTGTTGTGATGGAGCTGACCATCAGTACAGGTACGGGGTTCTCGGCCATTATGTGTTTAAGAGCCTCAATGCCGTTCATCCTCGGCATTTCAACATCAAGTGTTACGATGTCCGGTTTCAGTGCCGCCACTTTTTCAACAGCTTCAATTCCGTCTCTTGCAATGCCGATCACATTTATCTCAGGGTCAGAAGAGATCATGCTTGTGATCGCATTGCGCATAAACGCTGAATCATCCACTATGAGCACATTAACTATTTTGGATCGTCTTATTATCGGCATATATTTGGTATATGTTCAGTTATATTCAGAGTTGTACGGAATCACCTATCAGTTTTTCTATATCAATAAGTATTATGAGCCGTTCTTCAAATTTTGCAATGCCTTTTATATACATGGATATCACGTCGGATGCCAGCGGCGGGGCTGATTCAACGATGTGAGAAGGGATTCTCAATACCTCTGATACTGAATCCACTATAATACCGTTTGTAATGCCGTTTACATCCATTATTATTATTCTGGAAATATCATCAAATTCTTTTTCTTCAAATCCGAACTTCATTCTGAGATTGATAACAGGGATGACCTTGCCCCTGAGATTTATGACCCCTTCAACATACTGCGGAGCGTTCGGGACTTCTGTTATCTCTACTATCCTGTTTATTTCCTGAACTTTCAGGATGTCTACAGCATACTCTTCATCTTTTAGTGTGAACGTTACTAACTGTAAAACATCTTCTCCTGTTGCTGAAGCTTCCATGGTTTGCCTCCTGTAATGCACCTGTTCCGCAGGGTTATTTAGTTATCTCCAGGAGATTTCTTGAAATCCCTGTTACATCGAGTATGAATACCACTTTGCCGTCACCTGTAATGGTCGCACCGAGTACATATGAGGATGCGGTGTCCATACCGTCGATCGATTTAATGACCACTTCTTCCTGTCCAAGGAGTCTGTCAACGGCAATGCAGAATTTCTTGTCCCCGATCGATATGACAACGATATATTTATGTGTTGCCTCGGCTTCATCTGCAGGCTTATAGCCTCCTATGCCGAGCATGTCGGTCAGTTCGAATAACGGGCAGACCTTGTCTCTAATTACAATGACATTCTGTCCGGTAACATTGTCTATGTCATTCATAGAGACCTTCAGGGTTTCTTCAATCGGTGTGAGAGGTATAGCATATTTGTTTCCGGATGCCTCGACCATTAATGCCTGGATGATCGCGAGTGTCAGCGGGATGGATATTTTGAATGTTGAGCCGACATCTTTTACAGTAGAGACTTCAACATATCCGTTCAGAAGTGAGATGTTTGTCTTTACAACATCCATTCCAACACCTCGTCCGCTCAATTCTGTTGCAACTTCCACTGTTGAAAAACCGGGCATAAAGATGATGTCAGTTGCTGCCTCATCAGATATTTTAGCAGCTTCATCTTCAGTGAACAGCCCTTTTTCAACAGCTTTTTGCCGGAGTTTGTCAACGTCAATTCCTTTCCCGTCATCAGTGATCTCAATTACTATCTGGTTGCCTTTCTGATAGATGTTGATCACCACTTTACCTTTGGGATGTTTGCCCTTTGCAATACGTTCTTCTGGTGATTCGATACCGTGGTCAATGGAATTTCTCAGTATATGTGTCAGCGGGTCCCCGATGTTCTCAATAACGGTTTTATCAACTTCAGTGCCTTCACCGTAGACCTCAAGCTCTACATCCTTGTCAACAGAAGCGGAAATATCCCTTACAAGTCTGGGGAACTTGCCCAGCACCTTTTTGATGGGCTGCATTCTGATCTTCATTACAGCTACCTGCATGTCTGATGTTATCCTGTCGAGAAAAGAGACCGTTTCGGACAGTGTGTCTGTCAATGTATCGCTTCCGTATTTCTGGTTAAATAAATTTGAAATATTTAAGAGCCTGTTCCTGACAAGCACGACCTCACCCGCAAGATCCATGACCTTGTCGATCCTTTCGACATCTACTCTAAGGTTGTGGGCGGTTTCTTTGATCTTTTTAGGCGCTGCTGTGATTTCAGGGGTTTTTTCCTGTACAGCAGCGGTATTTATGATATCTTCTTCATGAACCTCTTCATGGTTTTCTGTAATGGTTTCGGCTGTTTCGATGTTTTCCTCTGTAATTGCCTGTACTGCTTCAGTCTCAATTTCAGCCCCGGCTGTCTCTTCCATCACATCAGACATATGGAAGTCTTCAGCAGCATTTACAGGTTCTCCGGTTGATATTTCAGGCGGGGTCCCTGACGACGCAGCTATTGCATCGTTTAATATACCATCAAGTTCTTTGACAAGGGGAGCAACATCTTCTTCTATTCCATCAGCTTCTTTCAGGTGGCCGAGGAGCAGTCTGATCATATCTACTGCTTTTAGTATGCCGTCCATCATAGGCTTGGACATGGATATATCACCGTCACGCAGCCTTTTCATTATACTTTCAGAATAGTGCGAAACATCGACAATGGGCTGATAACCGAGAAACCCGGCCGCGCCTTTAATAGTATGCACAGAACGGAATATTTCGTTCAGCATGTCCGGATCTGCACCAGCCTGTTCGAGCGCTACGAACATGGGCTCTATCTTGTCAAGTGATTCTTCAGCTTCCGTGATAAATTCGGCTATTATTTCTTCCATTTCATCAGACATTTTTATCTCCCAGTAATGTTGTGTTCTTTCTATTTTGCTCCGGCATCGATCTTTTCAATGATCTTGTCCATTTTTTCTTTTAATGTATCACCTGTGAATGGCTTTACAATATAATTGCTAACTCCGGCCTGTATGGCCGCGATCACTTTGTCCTTTTCAGCCTCAGCTGTGACCATGAGTATCGGCAGGTCTTTAATGTCCGGATTGGCGCGTACAGATTTGACAAGGTCAAGGCCGTCCATATTGGGCATGTTCCAGTCGCTTACAACAAATCCGTAGTCACCGTTTTTGACCTTTTCATAGGCCTGCGCCCCGTCTTCAGCTTCATCGATATTTACATATCCAAGCTGTTTTAAAAGATTTTTTACTATTCTTCTCATTGTTGAAAAGTCATCTACTACGAGTATTTTCATGTTAAGGTCAGGCATTTTTTGTTCCTCCTTTTTTGAACATTTTTTTCAGGATATCTTTAATGTTATCTGTAATTATGTCCCCGGTAACAGGTTTAACAAGGTAACCGTCAGCACCGAAGCTGTAGGCTTTCTTTTTTTCTATTGAATCATCTTCTGTTGTGATCATTAATATCGGTATATCAGACGTGGCCGGATCTGCACGCAGGGTCTTTATCAGCTCGATACCGTCCATATAAGGCATATTCAGGTCTGTAATGATAAGGTTGACCTGGTTGCTCCCCAGCTTTTCAAGCGCATCAAGACCGTTTTCAGCAAAGACGACTGAATACCCGGCTGACTTTAAGTAATGCCCGAGAAGCTTTCTTGTTGTCTGGCAATCATCGACTATCATAATGTTCATAATATTTCTCCCCTTGACATAATGCGATATATGGACAAGTTTCTTGTAATTCTATGTTTATATAAATATTTTGTTCTCATAATTTCTGGTACATCACAACCTTATCCTGTATGCCGGGTCTGAATGCCCGTGTAACAAAATGAAGGCTTTCCGAAGCGCCTATGAAAAGATAGCCGCCGGGATTAAGGTTGTTATAGATATTTGAGACAGTTTTCTGTTTTGCCTTATTGTCAAAGTAAATTAATACATTACGGCAGAATACCGCGTCCATTCCTTTAAAGGCCCGGGTGCTCTTATCATCAAAGAGGTTTACCTTTACGAATTTCACGGTCTTTTTTATTGATTCGTCAAGTGTGTAGGACTGACCGTTTGCGGAAAAATATTTCTTCATATATGGTTCAGGGACATTCCTGACTGAATATGAATTATATACAGCGTTATTTGCGGAGTTCAGGACATTTTCACTAAGGTCGGACGCGTGTATTTCGAATTTGTCGGGACCTATGCCTTTTTCCTTGAGCATCATGGATATTGTGTAGGGTTCTTCACCTGAAGAGCAGGCAGCTGACCAGATCCTGATAACTTTTCTCCCTGTTTTTTCCTTTAATATCTTTGGCGCCAGAATATTTACAAAAACATCAAGCTGCTGGTTCTCTCTGAAAAAATAAGTTTCATTAGTTGTAACAGCATCAAAGAGTCTGCTTAACTCCTTGCCGTTGCTTCTTGTTCTGATAAATGAATAATAGTCCTCGAAGGTATCGAGCTTATTTTCATGAAGTACCCTTGCGAGCCTGTTTTCGAGAAGATATTTTTTTGTGTCTGAAATATATATGCCGCTTTTTTCGTAGATGTAGTTGCGCAGATCGGAAAATGTATTGTCTGAAAGCGGGATGTTCTTATTTAACATCTTCCCTCCGGGCCGCCTTCTGCTTTGTACTGAAGCACTATTTCCTGTATGTTCTCACTGAAATTATCGAGCTGTGCCATGAAACTATTCTCATTAATAATAAGAAGTGCGCCTACTATCTCATCCATAATATCAGGGTATAACTCTGTATCGAGCATTTTTATCAGTTTTTCAAAAGCTGTATTTTCCCTGTTACTTCCCAGTGAGTTAACAGCGGCCTTTCTTACGTGACTGTCTTCATCATCAAGCGCAGTTACAAGATATTCTTTTGCCCTGTCTGGATCTATCTGATTTAATGCAACTATGCATGATCTTCTTATATCGCGGATATTATTATTGAGAAGCTTCAGTATGGCAGGCTTGGCCTTTTTACATCTTAGTTTTCCGGCTGTTTCTATTGCGATGACCTTGCCCCTGAACCTGAATGAATCGTCATTTATTATTTCTATAAGAAATTTAGTGCATTTAAATGATTCGATAGCTTCCCTGAGTACGATCAGTTTTTCCTCTGCCTCAGGGTTGGAGAGGTCAAGCGAACCTGCAAGGTCGATCAGCTGATAGAGCTTACTCATGTCTTTATGCAGAATCAGTCCTTTTACGGCAATTGAGACCTCTTCCCAGTCATCACCGTTAAGCATGTCCGTAAGTGTATCAGCAATTCCGGGTACAGAGGGAACAGTTCCTGTGCGGATGAGATTGATAATAGCGGCCTTTTTCTCGAAGCCTTTTGCCTTCGGCAGGTGCGCGCTAAGTACTTTCCGGCTTAAAGGTGTCCCGATCTTTCCGAGGGTCTCTATTGCAGCAAACCTTATGGCCTCAGAAGGGCGTTTAAGTAATAAAGCGATATGGCCCAATGAGTTTTTGTCATTAAGTTCTGCCAGCGCTTCGAGCGCTGAAAAGCATACCCACTCTTCGTCTTCAAGCGCGGTACGCAGCTCAGGCAGGGCTTTTTTATACTGCAGTGCGCCCAGAGCTTTTGCAGCTGCAGCGCGGACATTTGCGTTAAGGTCATCTTTAAGCAGTTCAACGATATTTTCCGGATAATTACAGATTTTTATGTCAAGTATCAGGTCAAGCGCAAATTTTCTTACATCATCATCTTTGTCATGCAGCAGCACCTTGAGCAGCGGTACTGTTTCTTCTCCGATCTCACGTAAAATTACAATGGCTGTATTTCTCAGAAATGAGTTTTCTCTGAGCAGCGGCAGCACCATGTAGGCTGTGTATTCTCCTTTTATTTCCATGAGAGAATGCATGGCAGCATCCTGCACGCCCAGATTTTCATCACGGAGTGCTTTTATCAGCGGATAAACAGCCCTCTCATCACCTTCAGAAAGGACTTCAGCTGCTGTCCGTCTTTTTGACGCATCATGGTGCGCCAGGTCTGTAATGAGCTTTTTGAGCTTTGCAGTGTGCATTATTTTTCCCTTGGTCCCAGGTTTATATGTATCCAGTATGCTACCTTCAGTTATGAATTTTGTTGGGTAACTATATATATATGTATATACCTCTTGCTCTTAACTATCGGAACATTAATAGTTTTTCTTTAGAGATGCATAATATAGTGAATATGGGGGGCTTCTGTGATAATACGGGTATCATGTTTGGGAGTCCGGAGTTTCGCGCAGGGTTTACATAGACAGGCGTGAAAATATTTAAAGTCTAATTGTCGAGAATTTCTCTAATTTTATTTAACAGGCCATTAGGTAAGAACGGTTTTGAAATGAAATTGGTCTGATTTGATGTGTCAGGCACTTTATCTGTTGCGCTTGAATAGCTCTTTATGACATTGACCGGGTGCCCGCTCATGAATAACGCTTTAATTTCAGGAGATCTTCGGTTTATCTCATTATATATTTCAATACCGTTCCTGCCGGGTATTGCTATGTCCAGCAGTAATAACCTGATCTGTTCCTGGTGCTTTATAAAGCTTTCAACGGCTTCATGACCATTTTCAGCAGTTAAAACAGAGTATCCGGCATCTTCAAGTATCCAGCATATCAGGTTCCTTATAGCTTCATCATCATCTGAGACCAGTATCGTCTCATCACCACCCATTGCCTGTTCCTCTGTAATTGTTCCCTGAAGGAGTTCCTCTTTAACTGTTGACCTGAGATATATCCTGAATGTCGTGCCTTTGTTGATCTCAGATTTAATATCAACAAGCCCGAAGTGATGTTTCACAATGGAATATACGATCGAAAGTCCGAGACCTGTTCCTTTTGCCATTGTCTTTGTGGTAAAAAAAGGCTCAAATATTCTTTCAAGATTTTTTTTGTCAATTCCTGAACCTGTGTCCGTAACAGAGAGAAAGGTATATTCCCCCGGGTTTACATACCCGGAAAAGACCGGAAAACTTTTTGTGACCACCGTATGTTCTGTTGATAGTGTGAGTGTGCCGCCGTCAGGCATTGCGTCCCTTGCATTAATGGAAAGGTTCAGCAGGACCTGTCCTAACTGGGCTGTATCGGACATCACAGTTGTCTCTTTTTCGGAAAGTTCAAGTTTGAGTTCGATTCTGTCACTTAACAGCATTAAAATATTATCTTTGAATTTGCTTACTGCTGCATTGATATTGACCGGTCTTAAGTTGATATTCTGCTGTCTGGTAAATGCAAGCAGACTCTTTATATGATCGGAGGCTTTCTGGGTAGTTGAGATAAGATTGTCTATATACTTCACAGAGCCTTCCGTGAATTCATTGTCTTTTTTCAGAAGGCTTGCGTAACCCGCTATCACACTCAGTATATTATTGAAGTCATGCGCTATGCCTCCGGCAAGGGTTCCGACCGCCTCCATTTTCTGTGACTGCCTCAGCTGCTCTTCTATATGGCGCTTCTCATCTTCTTTTGTCTTAAGTGATATGACCATATTATTGAATGCGTGGGCAAGCTTTCCTATTTCATCGTTTGCCGTGACATTAACCATTTTTACGGCCCCGCCTTTGCCGAGCGCAACAACACTATCTGTCAGTTCGTTAAGAGGCGTTGTTATTTTTCTTATTATCAGAAAAAGTATCAGCCAGCACGGGAGCATGAAAACGACCGGAATTGCCACACCATTGAATACGTTCTTTTTTAATTTTTTATTATAGAGCCTTGTAGTTAAGACTATTCTTACAAAGCCGATAATATCGGGCGCACTTGTAAACTGATAAATTTCTTCCCTTAAAGCATTGCTATTTGAAAGAACAGGTGCCCAAAAGGCGATTATATCATCGTGTTCGATAACAGTGGCCTTGCCGGTTTCTCTTAGATCATTAATAATGTCTTTGGCATCTTCCGGATCAGCATAAACCATTGCAGGGTCCTTGAGAGATATATAGTCATTACAGATCCTGCTGACGAGTTCTCTGCTGTTATCACTAAATACCTGTATAAGGACAACCTCTGAATGCGACATGACACCGTCCATGGTGCCCTTGAGTAAACTGCTGTTTTCTGCAAATACTCCAAGCCTTGAACTGTAGGCAAACATCTCTGCCATTGTTTTGCCTTCATGTATCATGCTTGCCCGCAGGTCTTTACTCTGGTGGTATATGAAAAATAATGAAAATACGGCGTAGGATATTAAGGTGAAAAAGGTGAGTACATAAAAGATCTTTGAATTGAAGCTTAATTCTTTAAATCTGAATAGATCAAAAAGCCAGATAATCCTCTTTAACTGCAAATGCTTTAATAAGTTTCTTTCCAATAGGGACCACTCCAAAAATGTTCGCTACTTTTGTATTAAGTTCAATATTGATCTTTTCGGCATATACTTTGTCCAGTGATGATATATCTGTACAGATCAAAATTCTATCAGAAAGCTCCCATGCCTGTCTCCCGATATTATACGCATCAACGTCCAATGATACCAGTGCGCCCATTTCAAGATATTTATCTGAGAAAGTTACTACAGGGATATTGTTCTCTATAGAGAAAAGAAATGCATATTCATTGGTCTCCGGAGTTACTAAATTTATATCAGGAAGCATCCAGTATACATCGATATCACCTTTCATGCTCTCCAGTACTCCGGGAAATTCTTTTGCGTTATTGACCTTTTTAGCAACGATCGTTATACCTAATGACTTAGATGCCCTGATCGCATTTTTGACAAAGGATTCTGTCTGCCCGGTGCTGTAGATGATCCCGACAGTTCTGATATGAGGCAGGGTCTCTTTAATAGCTGCCAGCTGTTTGTCATGCGGGATGAACATTTCTATGCCCACAATGTTCTTTCTGTCTTTCAGCAGCGTTTCCGGGAGCGGCGCCATAAGGTGGATGATGGGTATATCTTTAATCTTCATAACGCTTTTAACTGCAGTCATTCCAACCGCAATGATAATGTCCGGTTTTGACCTGCGGACCTTATGAATGATATCGCCGCGCAATTCGGACAGTACCAGTTTTCTTATCTCACAATTGCATGCATCCTCATATCCCCTGACAGCATCATTATAAGGCTTTATATCGATGCTCTGGACAGAGACTATTTTAAATAATGAGGCATTGGCATCAGCACAGTTAAATGCGATAAGGAATATAGCCGCTGTAATGAATTTAACAGTCCTTGAAAATATAGTTATCAGCATGTATTATTTTAATGTTTATGATGATTACAGTTCAGCCGTAAAAAATGTCCCTGTTAAGTATTGTTTCTAATTTAAAACAATTTAGTTGAATATTCAATAAAAATTTATAAACCTGTCATATATAACAGGTAGTCCTGTGAATATAAAATAAAGGAACTCTAATGAAATTTCTTTGTCCTGCTCTGGCACTATTCCTTGCAGTATTCTTCCTTGCACCATCCCAATCATTTGCTGAATATGACAAAGAGATGCAGTATCTCCATATGTACTTCAGTGAAGATGAGTTTGTTGTTTCTCCCACAAGGGCGCTGAAGCCGCTTTCAGAGGTTGCAGAGAATATTTTTATTGTTACTGCTGAAGATATAAAAAACATGAATGCACATACTCTTTTGGATGTACTGGATAAAGTTCCTGGTATTTTTGTAAGTTTTCAGGGCCATGACTTCGGTGGTACTGGTCTCATAAAAATCCAGGGGTCTAATGAAAATCATGTACTTGTGATGGTAGATGGAGTACGCTGGAATTTTATAGCTGATGGGAACGCTGTAACAGGTACTATCCCCGTAGGAATAATAAAGCGTATTGAGATCATAAAAGGGCCTGCTTCATCATCCTGGGGGTCTTCTCTTGGTGGCGTAATAAATATTTTAACAAAAGATAAAGGTTATGCTGCAGATCCAGAAGCTACTGTTAGCGCTTCATATGGTGAAAGAAATACACAGGATTATGCAGCGGACGTATCAGGTCAGGCAGGGACAACAGATTATTATCTTTTCGTTGGCAGACAGAGCACAGATGGTCTGAGAAACAACAGGACTTATGACAATGATCTTTTATATTCAAAATTCAACATGCCTATATCTTCTGATTCTAATCTAACCTTCACTGCGGGTTATAGTAAACCTAATAATGATTTTGGATTTACTGCCTATTCAGCAACTGCTGAAACCCGAGCTTTTTTTGTGACTGCATCTTTTGTTTCAGATATTTCAGATCAACTCAGCTTTGAATCATCTCTTTATTGGTATGAAAATAAGTTCACGTATGATTTGAGAGATTCTGTTGATGGATCGCAGATAGCTGGATTTGTAACAGATGAAAAAACTGTAAGCGGAAACGGCAAATTGTTATTGACGCATGACAGACATTCTGTTGTATTTGGTGTGGATGCAAGCAATGGCAACACTAAACAGACACCAACTGACTATGATTATGAAATTACCAACTGGGCATTATTTGCTAATGATACAATAATATTTGAAAAGCTTTCTGTTACTCCAGGTATAAGATATGATCATTTTAATAATAGTGATTCATTTATTAGTCCAAGTATTGGAATAACTTACAAGCTTAGTGATCGTTCTTTGTTAAGAGGTTCTTTAGCAAGGGGCTTTACTGAAGCACTTCCTGCATATATTTATGGTGGAGGACATAATATGGATCCTAATCCTGATCTGAAACCGGAAAATGTATGGTCATACCAGGTGGGGATCGACTCGAGGATTCCTGATTTCTTGCGTTATAGCGTTATGTTCTTTCAGCATAAACAGAAAGATGCACAAGAAAAAGTAAACGATATGTTTGTCAATGTAGGTAATATTGATCGTGAGGGGATAGAGGTGGAACTTGAAACAGCTCCAGTCTTTAATACGTCACTGAAAACAGCTTTTGCATATGCTCAAAAAAATACTTTATATAGTGATGATCCCGAAGAAGAAAAATATGCTGTTAAAGTAATTGTTGCTTATGATGACAGAAAGGCTTTTCTGTCACAACTTGCCGGCAGCTATATGTGGTGGGATCCTGATCATAACAGTAAAGGGGAAAGTGGTATGCTGTGGGACCTGAATCTCAGGAAGAAGGTTTATTTAATTAATAAAGTAAAAACAGAATTTTTTTTATCTGTGCATAATATATTTAATGACTCTGAATATTTCCATACTTTATATGAAAATCCAGACAGATGGATAGAGGGTGGGGTAAGGCTTAATTTTTAATATAACAAACAATTTTCTTATTATGAAATGGGCCCCTGTTTTTAACAGGTAAAATTCTAATAAAAAGGAGTTTGACATGGAAGAAATCGTAGTATTGGACAAAGGATTTGATATTAATGATGTGGAGAATATTGGGGAATGCTGTGGTACTAATGCTGCTCCCGTAGATTAGTATGTAAAGGGGAGGATATCCTCC
>CBFDEG010000013.1:0-30767 GCA_965603765.1 uncultured bacterium
TATGTAAATATCAAGATAGCGCGCGGCGGTGTTACCGTTGAACAGAAACAGGAGCTTATTAAGGGAGCAACGGAGCTGCTCTTCAATGTTCTCGGAAAGCCCCATAGATCGACATATGTAGTGATAGATGAGATAGAAACCGATAACTGGGGAGTAGGGGGAGAGTCGCTTACAGTTATCAGATCGAAGAAGTAGTCAGCAGTTATTCAATTATTAGGGTTCAGGTCTGTACTATTCCTTTTTCTGCCTGTCTGCCCCGAATTCCTCCCGCATTGACGTGGTGTCCCACCCTGCGTCGTGGTGTTCCTCCGCCTCTTTGAGTTCAGAGAGAAGGAGCTGTTCGAGGTCCTCTATCTTCTGGCGGGCATGGCTTATGTAGGTTTTTTGGTCATGTCTCAGGTGCCGGAGTTCTTCAATGGATTCTTCGTCATGGAACCTGAAGGTCTGAGCCGCGCGCCTTGCCTGGTACGAACGGAAGCCCAGGGTGCGAAGTACGTCAACGCTTG
The DNA here is from genome assembly GCA_965603765.1 of uncultured bacterium. Lineage (GTDB taxonomy): Bacteria > Nitrospirota > Thermodesulfovibrionia > UBA6902 > UBA6902 > CBFDEG01. Next base: position 507 of record CBFDEG010000013.1, read on the forward strand.
CACTGAGTGAAGTATCAAGGGTTTCCCTGTATACATGGTTCACTCCGGTATCCAGTAACTCATAGGCCTGGGACCTGCCGGATGCGCGGGCGAATATCTTCAGGTGAGGAAAGTGTTTCTTTACCATCCGGACTATCTCTAATATTTTTTCAGGATCATTTATAGCCAGGACGAGCAGCTTTGCCTTCTCCGCTCCTGCGGATTTAAGCAGGTCCTGTCTTGCGGCATTGCCGTAAAACACCTTGAGACCGAGCTTTCGGAGCAGTTCAACCTTGTCAGAGTCAACATCAAGGACTGTAATGCCTACACCATTGGCCCTGAGAAGTCGTCCTGTAATACTTCCGAAATTACCGAAACCCGCAATAATGACCGGGTTCTCTTCATCTATATTGTCAGCTTCCACGTCTTCTTTTTCCTTTGTCCCGAAGCGTGGCTGTACCAGTTTCTCGTTTATGAGCAAGAGCAGAGGGGTAATACCCATTGAGAGAACGACAACGGCGATAAGAGGGTTTGCGAGTTCTGCTGTTATTACATTGCTGCTAATTGCAAAGGAAAACAGCACAAAGGCGAACTCACCGCCCTGGGCCAGTGATAATGCAAAGAGAATGTTCTGGTCAGATCCCATTCTGAATATTCTGCCTAATATAATAAGTACAACAATCTTGGCCAATATAAGGCCTGCAAGCAGCATCCCAATAAGTCCCGGGTCTGAAGATATAAGCCCGAGATCTATGGAGGCTCCGACCGCAATAAAGAACAGCCCCAGAAGAAGACCTTTGAAAGGTTCGATATCACCCTCAAGCTCATGGCGGTATTCACTGTTTGCAAGAACAACCCCGGCAAGGAATGTGCCGAGCGCCGGGCTGAGTCCGACCTTTGACATAAGGATCGCAATACCGATAACAAGGAGCAGGGCTGCTGCAGTAAAAAGCTCTCGCAGGCGGGTCTTTGCTATGATCCTGAAAAAGGGCCGTATCAGAAAACGTCCGGCTATTATGATAGCGGCTATGACTGCCATGACTGCCATGGTCTGTTCCCAGCCGGACAGACCGTCTACCCATGCGGTAACATTATCTTTGGTGCCGGCATGCAGACCGGGTAATGTTGTTACTGCAAGAAGCGGCATCAGGGCAAGCATGGGAATTACTGCAATATCCTGGAACAGGAGCACCGAAAAAGAGCTCTGTCCGGCATCTGTTTTTATCAGACCTTTTTCGTTGAGGGTCTGCAGGACTATGGCGGTTGATGAAAGTGAGAGGGTCATGCCTATTGCCAGAGATGACTGAAATGAGAGACCAACGGCTCTGCCTGCCAGGGTTATAACTATTGTTGTAAGGAGTACCTGGAGCCCTCCCATACCGAGGATGGGTTTTCTCAGACGCCATAACCGGGAAGGCTGCAATTCAAGCCCTATAAGAAACAGCATCATCACTACACCGAACTCTGCAAAGTGCATGACATCCTGCCCTTCCTCGCCTATGAGCCCTATGCCGAACGGTCCTATTATGAAACCGGCAATAAGGTAGCCCAGGACAGAGCCGAGACCGGCCTTCTTTGCAACAGGCACAGAGATGACCGCTGCCGCGAGGTAGACAAATGCCTGAAAAAGGAAGCCTTCACCATGCATATTAGTACTTCCGCTCCTTTATTATGCTGTCAGTATCTGTATTAAGCCTTGGCAGGTGAGCAGCTGCTTCAAGGTCTAATGTCCCGTCACGGATGGCAGTTATTATCTTCAGGTATTCTTCTCCGTGAGCGGCTATTTCCTCCCGCGTTATCGTGTGTGTGCCGTGTACAACAAATGGGGGCAGATACTCCATGCCGCATATATAAGCGGCCTGTCTGAAGGGGGCCAGAAATTCCATCATGGTATGTCTGTTGTAGCTGTTTTTACGGAACAGCGATTCCCTGCCTCCTGTTGATGTGACGGTCAGGAGTTTTTTCCCTTTCAGTGCGCGCCCGTCTCTTCCGTATGCCCAGCCGTGTTCGAGAACAAGATCCATCCACTCCTTCAGTATTGCAGGGCAACTGAACCAGAAAAGAGGATGATGGAAGACTATAACATCATGCCTCATCAGAAGTTCCTGTTCATGTTTCAGATGTATATTAAAGTCCGGATACGCCTCATAGAGGTCATGAAAGGTAACTCCTTTGATGTCCCGTACGTACCTGATAAGCTGTTTATTGACACGAGATTTCTGGAGTGCGGGGTGTGCGAAAATTATAAGTATGCTGTTTTGATATTGTTTCATGTCCATAGGTGTTAATTATACTATACTTTCCAGCCCCTTACACACTGTAAGGCATAACGTCTGATATGGTCTTGAAGCGCATGGGCAGACAGAGGATCTTCGTTAAGACTATTTGCCTGTGATCTGCAGGGTCCCTTTTGCTGAAGCGATCCTGATCGGCTCTGACTTCTTGATGCCGAGTTTTCTTGCAAAAGAGTCGGGGTAGGAGATGTAGTAGAGATCGGCTGTGAACTCCATTGTCCCTTCTGCTGTATCAGGGATCCGGAACGTATAGGTCTCTTTCCTGACCTCAGAAGCATTCAGTCGGTTGTCGTATATGATCTTTGCCGCATTGTAAGAAAAAAACGTCTGCATGCCGTTTTCATCAACACAGATCGCACGGTAAATGCGCCTGTTTTCGGGCATGTCCCTGCCGAGGAACTCTTTGTCAAAGCGTCCTCTGCCTGATACGTCATGCATTTCAATATCCGAAACCGGACGGGCCGGAACAGATGCGGGGTTATTGCCGACAGATGTTTCAAGGTCAAGCAGCAGTAATCTGAGTTCCGCACTGCCGGAGGGCATCCTGTGCCCTGTTCTCGAATTATCGACAAGGAGAGATATGGTCACCTCATCACCGGGAGAAACCGTATTCTTGTCAAACTCCATCTGTAAGGAAATTGCCCCTTCAACCTGGGTCTTTGAATGGGCCCCTGGAAACCTGTGCGTGTAAAGCTTTTCCCTGTCAGGTGCGAGTCCCATGAACATGCGGGCCGCTTTTCCTGATTCGTATACAGGATGACCTGCAGTAAGAAATCCCTTGATAGTCATGTGGCAGTCCTGGCACTGAATGCCCCTTTTTGCATAGTCACTGTTTTTCCATTCACTGAAAGTGGATATGATTTCAAGGCCCTTTTGATTTACCCGGTTATGGCAGATCGCACAGAATTCGCTTTTTGTCTGCAGTTCAGAATAAACGTGGTGCCAGTCGGTCTTATGCTTGAAAGGCCCGAGTTTCCGGTAGCCCGGGGCTGAGATATAATTGGCATTCCCGGGGCTGCCTCCCTTGTATCCGCTGATGGTATGACAGAGGTCACAGGTGACCCCGGACATTTGAGGGTCAACAGGTGTATTTGAATTAATATAACTCTTTTTAGAATTGATGTACGTGACCGGAGAGTGACAGGCTGTACAGGCCTTTGCTTCATCATAAAGCCCGGACCCGGAAAGGTTGGGTAAGAGGTCCCTGAAATATTCGGCCTGGAATACCGGGTTTTCGAAAGACCTTGCGTGCATTGATTCGGAATGCTGATCGAATATCTTATCGTGACAGCCTCTGCATAAGAGCGAAGGCCAGTATTCATTGCTTGCCGGCATCTTCATGCCGGCATGTACATCCGGGCTTTTTTCGGTCTGGGCTGAAACAGGGGCGTAAAGACCTGAAAGAACAAGGAATGATAAGGCTACTGCCAGAAAATGTTTTATGCCGCAGGCTTGACCCATGGGATGTCTCTCATTAAGATTAGAAGATGATTTATATAATATTATCTCATGCTTCATCTGAAATACGAGTCAGGAATACCTTTATTGTGTAAAATTATAGTCTGTCAGCATCGCTGGTATCTGTTGTTCAGGTTTTATAAAAGGGTGATATATTGGAGCTATGTTTGTATGGTAAGTATAACAGGGTTTTCGATCCATCAGAACATTAACTTTATTATTTGTTCCCCGGAGGTTTATAATTCTCCTGTAACTTTATCTTTAATTTCGTTTAATCATGAAACTGGTTAAGTCCTGAGAGACCGCTGATTAATAAAGCAACTGAGGGAGGGAACACTATGTACCTATTTTTTGATACTGAGACAACCGGGCTGCCTAAAAAATGGAACGCCCCTGTGACTGATGTTGATAACTGGCCGAGGCTGGTGCAGATAGCGTGGCAGCAGTATGACAATGACGGCAAGAGAATGTCTGCAAAGGACTATATCATAAAGCCTGATGGTTATATTATCCCTGCTGAGGCCGCAAAGGTGCATGGTATTACCACTGAGCGGGCTGAGAAGGAAGGGGTTGCATTGCAGGGTGTGCTTGAGGAATTCGCTGCCTTGATCGCAGTTGCTGATGTTCTGGTGGCGCATAATATTAATTTTGATGAAAAGATCATAGGCTCCGAGTTTATCCGCGGAAACATAGAGAGCGGTCTTTTTGAGACTGAAAGAATATGCACCATGAAGTCATCAACCGACTTTTGCAAGCTCCCCGGTAATTACGGTTATAAATGGCCTAAACTTTCCGAACTCCATATTAAATTGTTCCAGAAAGACTTTGAAGAGGCCCATGATGCCTCTGTTGATATTGAGGCATGCGCCAGGTGTTTCTGGGAATTGAAAAAACTCGGTATTATTCAATAATGCCGGAAAGCTTGAAGGTCTGGTCCCTGTATCTGATACGCTGTAAGGACGGGGCATTGTACACGGGTATAACAACTGATGTTGATAGAAGGTTTGCGGAACATCAGAGCGATGACCGGAAGGGGTCAAAGTACCTGAGGGGCAAAGCCCCGCTGACACTGGTCCTTGAGGAAAAGGTGGGGAGCAGGAGTCTGGCATCGAAGGCTGAGGGAAAGGTCAAGCGAATGACAAAGGTAAAAAAGGAGATGCTGGTGCAGGGTAAGATAGCGGTAAGCGATATCGTATAGCCGGAGTGTGAAAATATGACCTCATGCAGACATGTTACATTATTTTTACTTCCTGAAAAAAAAGATATGCTGCGCTGCCGCAAGTGCCATCTGACAATAAAGGCCGATGAAATTGGAAAAGGCTATTGCCCCGAATGTTTTGAGAGAGATGGGACCAAACATTATGATCTTGAAGAATTGGCTGCGGAAAAGTCAGTGACAGCAAGGTACAGGTGTGAGGATTGCGGGGCCGTTATTGAGAGCGAGAGGCAATGACAGCCGGGACCGGGGCGTTAAGGTCACTGCTCAAGGGTGTTTTGTTTTCAGCAGGCGGGTCCCTGTTTTTTTATTTTGGTATTCTTGCTGTATATGATCATCTTCCCTTATCTGTCATTATCCCTGTATGTTTTACGTTTATAAGTGCAGTCTTTTTCTGGATAAGCATTAAGCATGACCGTATGTATGAGGTCATGAATATCATATCGTCTACCGTGGCATTTGATTTCATGCATGGTCAGCCGCTTTTTTTTCGTATAATGCGTGCTGTAAGGCCATTGAATGTCTATATGCCGGTCATTTTTTTTCTTCTTCTGTTTTTACTGCTCTCATGTGTTCTGCCTGCGGTCATTATGTATATGATCATTTATCCGGAACATCCTGCTGTTTCACTTAATATTACATCGCTTGCCTTGAGCGCTTTTATATGCGCTTTATACTGCCTGCCCGGCCCCCCGCCTGATATTTCTGTTTCTGAAAGGGGGTTTTATATTTTTGGCTGCATTATCGGTTTTGTAATATTAATAAGTATTGTATAAAGTTTTCCTGAGATCAGCCGATATATAGTGTAATCGTTCTTTTGTTTGATGGGGGAGGGGAATATAAATGGTAAATCTTTTCTTAAAAGATGTTACAACTAAAGAAAATCTGTATATTCAGAATAATGCCAGCCTTAAAGAGCTGATCCAGATGATGAAGGGCAACCACAAGGGCGTTGTTGTGGTATTGGATGGCAATAAGCCTGTAGGCATAATAACCGAAAGAGATATTGTAGGTTTTTTATACGAGGGCATTGACCTTGATGTGAGTGTTGAGACCTATGCCAAGAAGTCCCTTGTGACGACCAGCGGTGACAGGACCGTTGGGTATGCGCTTAGCCTGACAATAGATAACCAGATCAGGCGGGTTGTTGTTACGGACAAGGATGGTAATTTTATCGGGCTTGTTACGCAGCAGGACCTTTTGAAATATGTTGAAGAGGACTTCTACCGCCTTACGATCAAGGTGAAGCATATAGTTAAAGAAACCGAGTCGCTGATAAGCGTTTCACCTGATGATGCTATTAATGAGGTCCTCAAAAAGATGGTAGTGAACAGGATAAGCGCTGTTGCGATAGTTAATAACGGTCTGGCAGAAGGGATCATAACAGAAAAGGACATCCTGGATCTTGCAGGTGAGGAAGTTGACCTTGCACACAGGGTGGGTGACTATATGTCATCACCTGTTGACACAGCCTATCTTGATACTCCTCTTGTAGAGATAGTCGAGGTGATGAACTATAAGAACATCAGGCGGATACTTATTGTTGACAGCAATGGACGTGCGATAAATATCATCACTATAAGAGATGTAGTTAAGAACCTTGAGGGTGATTACAGCAAGTTTCTCGAAAGAAAGCTCAGTAATGCCAAAGAGATTCTTAACCTTCTTCCGGAGATGCTGCTTGAGGTTGCTGACACTGGAAGTGAGCAATTGATGATCTGGGCCAACAGTAAGGTAATAGAGAAGTTTGGTCGTAAGATACTTGATAAGCCGGTCACGGACTTCCTGCCTGAAGAGAGCTGGCAGAAGATCTATGAATCGCTCAGCAGGGTAAATAAAATAGAGAATATACGGTTCAAGAAGGAAGACAATATATATGAGCTTTCCGGTTTTTTTCTTGAGACCCACAGCAAGATAGAAAAAGGCAGGTACCAGCTTATAATAAGGGATATAACCGAAGATGTAAGGCTCTCTACTGTTGATCCGCTTACGAATATTTATAATAAAAGGTTTATCAACGGTTTCCTGACAAAGGAGATAGAAAGAAGTAAGAGGCAGGACGTTGAGTTTTCAACCGTTATATGTGACATGGATGACTTTAAGAAGATAAATGATACATACGGACACCTGGCCGGTGACACCGTGCTCAAGGTCTTTTCACAGATCATAACCAAGGCGATCAGGACCCAGGATGTTGCCGGACGGTATGGCGGGGACGAGTTCATGATCATACTTCCTGACGCGGACGCAAAGACTGCGTCACAGATCATAGACAGGGTCAGGAGAATGATAGAGAAGACCGAGATACCTGTTGCGAACGGTAAAAAGGTCAGGATAACAGCCAGTTTTGGAATTGCCACGTTCCCTGAACACGGGACATCACCTGATGACCTGCTGATAGCAAGTGATGAGAGGCTTTATCTGGCAAAGAGTCAGGGCAAGAACAATGTAGCATGTTGTTAAATTTCAAATAACAAATTTACGCACGTTAGTGCGTTTTAGTGTCCGAAGAGGTTCGGGATATAAAAAGTTTTGTATTTTGTGACCAGCCCTTTTATATTCAAAAATTCAAGGTCGTATGTCCTGTTTTCACTGAAACCGAGCTTTCTGAAATCAAGAATGCTTTTTTGTGAGTGGCATTCATCACAGGCTATGCTTATGTCCTTTTTCGCAATGTCCCTGTGAAAATGATCAAGCTCTTTCTTTTTTTCTTCGGGGGTAAGGGTCTTTTCTGAGGCCAGATATTTTTCCGCTTCCGGATTGTCAACCGTATTCATGAAAAGTGACCTGCTCTCCCCGTCTGTTCTATAGACAGCGATCCTTGATATCATGTGTCTTACCTCATGGGTCTCTTCATCGGTTTCATCAGAGAGTATCCGGAGCATTTTTGATATGATTCCCGTCTGTTTTTCAGGTTTTTTTATCTCCTGTTTATGATGTGTGCCGTAAGGCTCACCTGTGAACTCAAAAGGCTCAGGCGCTTTCCAGGCATATGTAAGGTCGGTGTGGCCTTCCTTTTTGAGGTGGCAGACCTCACACAGCATGAATCCGGTATGCATATTCAGGAATGCCCGTACCTTATTGTTCTCACTGTGGGGGTATAGCTTGTGGCAGACCCTGCAGGAGGTTATATTTTCTATATTGGTTATCGCGAATCTTTCCTCTTTATGGAAATCCGTATAATAAGCTTTGTCGAGAGCCTCGATCGTTTTACCCTCCACATTATGGCATTTATCAGTGCAGCTGACCTCTGTTACATCAGTATGCGGGATCTTGACGGTTTTGGGATGGCACTGCCTGCAGTCTGTTTTGGCGTGTTTGGATGCCAGGTGCTTTTCTTCATCAATATGAAGGACTTTACGCTGGTCCGGTTTATTGAACTTTACAAGGCCGGGATACCTGTGGCAGGTCATACAGCCACCCTTGTCCACTGCGAAAGAGACAGAGGAGATAATGAAGCTTATCCAGAATATGCTTAATGAGATTGCAAATATATTCTTTCTCAACTTGATGAAGTATAACGTATGAAATATGGAAAAGAATAATTAGAAATTTTTAATTTAGTATAAAAGTTAGAAAATAGTCGAATGTTGCAGCGTGTTACGCTCAGAGCTGTCTGTCTTTTAAAAAATTCTTGATTGGATGAATTTTATTTTATTATGCATACACTTTGGATATATAGATATTATGCTGAAGTCGTTTTATGCTGCGATCAAGGTATCCAGAACAATTTTTTAAAAGACAGACGGCTCTGAGCTGCCAAGGTTGATAATAGTTTTTTTCTGCTTTAGACTAAAGAGTTATCTATTAATTGAGGGAGGGTTAAAAATGGCGGATCATTCATTTGATATAGTCAGTAAGGTTGATATGCAGGAGGTATCGAATGCTATTCAGCAGTCCATGAAAGAGATCGGTCAGCGGTTTGATTTCAAGGGCAGCAAGAGCAATATAGAGCTGGAAAGCGCAGAGAACAAGATAGTCCTGATATCGGATGATGAGTATAAGCTCAAGAACGTTGTTGATATACTTCAGACCAAATTAATCAAAAGGAAAGTGCCTGTAAAGGCATTTGATTACGGTAAGATAGAGGATGCCGCATCCAGCACTGTGAGGCAGGTTATATCCATCCAGGAAGGCATTCCCACGGACAAGAGCAAGGAGATCGTTAAGATAATAAAAGGCACCAAGCTCAAGGTGCAGGCCGAGATACAAAAGGACCAGCTTCGTGTAAGGGCTAAGAAGATAGATGATCTTAGAGAGTTAATGGACATCCTTAAGGGAAAAGACCTCGGCATTCATATAGAATTTATGAATTTTAGATAATAACAGGTAATTGGCGAGAGGTGAGAGGAACGGCCTGTCGCCAATGGCCCCTAACCTGTTGCCCCTTTATTGTATAATACCTGCTATGGGACTTTGGGAAGACATAAAAAACGATTATAAGACAGTCTTTGAGATGGACCCGGCTGCCAAGAGCAGTTTTGAGGTTGTCCTCTCCTATTCGGGATTCCACGCTATCTGCTTTCACAGGCTTAATCACCTTCTCTGGAAGGCAAAGGTGCCTTTTTTGCCCCGTTTCTTATCACAGGTCGCTAAAATAATAACAGGCATAGAGATCCATCCTGCCGCAAAGATAGGACAGGGATTTTTTATCGACCACGGGATGGGAGTTGTCATAGGTGAGACATCCGAGATAGGCGGGAACTGCCTGATATATCAGGGAGTCACTCTCGGGGGTACCGGAAAAGAAACAGGTAAGCGACATCCTACATTGGGGAATAATGTTGTTGTCGGCGCTGGAGCCAAGGTGCTTGGTGCGATCAATATAGGGGACAATGTGAAGATCGGTGCCAACTCTGTTGTCCTTCATTCTGTCCCGAAAGACTCCATTGTTGTGGGTGTTCCGGGCAGGGTCATTAAAAAGAAGGTGGTCAAGATGTTTGCGGACGGTCCTGTGGAGATGCTCGACCATGTGCATATACCTGACCCTCTCGAAGAGAAATTTGAAAAGATAACTACATATATAGAAGTACTTGAAAGGAGAATCAGCAGCTTGGAAGGTAAAGGTGAGAGCATAAAGATATATAACACTATGAGCGGGAAGAAAGAGGTGTTCGTCCCTATTGTTCCCAATAAGGTCGGCATGTATGTGTGCGGGATAACGGCTTATGATGTCTGCCATCTCGGGCATGCAAGGAGTGCGGTCGTATTTGACATAATAAAGAGATATCTGAGGTACAGGGGTTTTGAAGTGACCCATGTGAGGAACATAACAGATATTGATGACAAGATAATAGCGCGCGCTGCAACGGAGAATATATCAACCAATGAAGTGGCGAAGAAATATACTGATGAATATTACCATGATATGGAATTGCTTGGCGTAGGCCCGGCGGATATTCAGCCGAATGCGACCGAACATATCGGGGAGATGATAGAGACTATCCAGGGACTCATAGATAAAGGGTATGCTTATCCTGTTGAGGGAGATGTGTATTTTGAGGTCGCCCGGTTCAGTGAATACGGGAAGCTTTCAAAAAAGAACATGGATGACCTTGTGGCAGGTGCAAGGGTTGATGTGGATAAAAGAAAGAAGAGCCCGCTCGATTTTGCTCTCTGGAAGACATCGAAAGAGGGGGAGCCTTTCTGGGAGAGCCCGTGGGGCAATGGAAGGCCCGGATGGCATATTGAATGCACTGCCATGTCCTCAAAATATCTTGGCGACAGTTTTGACATTCATGGCGGAGGCGCAGACCTTATCTTTCCGCATCATGAGAACGAGATAGCACAGAGTGAGGCCTGCTCAGGCGAGACCTTTGTGAAATACTGGATGCATAACGGTTTTATAACTGTTGACAAAGAAAAAATGTCCAAGTCACTCGGGAACTTTTTCAGTATCAAAGAGATACTCGACAAATACGAACCCGAGGTTGTCAGGTATTTCCTGCTCACAGCGCACTACAGGAGCCCGATAGAGTTTTCTGATGTACAGCTGAACGAGGCCGAGCATTCTATTGACAGGTATTATGTTACGGTCGAGAGGATAAATGAATTCATTGAAACAGCAGGCAAGAAGGAGAAACTTCCTGATGCTGATAAGCTTGAGGAACTGCTTTCATCTTTTAAGGACAAGTTCCATGGCGCTATGGACGATGATTTCAACACCGCCTCTGCGCTTGGATATATATTTGAACTTATCAGGGAGGTCAACAGGTTTCTTGACGCAAAGCCTTCCGGAGAAACCGCGAAAGAGTTTGTCTCACGATCGAATGCCCTTCTCTCTGAAGCAGGCAGTGTTCTTAATATCTTTAACAAGACTGCAAGACAATGGTACAGCGCCTTAATGAAGGTCAAAAAAATAGACCTGTCAGAGGCCGACCTCCAGGAAAAAATAGAAGAGAGGGAAACAGCCAGAGAAAATAAGGATTGGGCAGAGGCAGATAGAATAAGAGACGGGCTTGCTGAAAAGGGCATTATCCTTGAGGACAAAAAAGACGGGACTGTCTGGAAGGTCAGGGCCGGACAGATCAGTTAATTTCAGGCATGGATATTTTTTGAGAATGAAGGGTAATTGCTTAAATATACGCCCGTTGATTTGCATATATTCAGAAGTCCTTCCTCTGAATTCACCTTAAAGCGGAACTGACATGAAAAGCATGAGTTTTTATTATGGTTATCAGAGCACCTGATATTCTCTCCGCCATTTGATTCAGCGATTATCCAGCAGAGCCTCCCGCCGTTTTTGCCGCCGTTCAGCGTATGAGCAGCAGCTTCCACTGCAACAGGACATATAGCCTCCTTGCTGACTTTGTCTCCTTCAGGCCCTCTGCCGCATTTCATGAAATCCCAGCAGTTGTGCTTGTTCATTACGTCCCCCATAGGTTAGATCTTTTGATTTTTGAGACAGGTCTGCTCTTTTTATTATTTTGAAATAATATATGTGATGAAATGAGCTATTCTAATGAATATAAAGCCTTGTCCCCAATATAAATATATGTCAGTTAGTGTATAAAAATTATCACACTAAGGTGTAAATGTCAAACTTAGTAACGAAAGTGCATGAAAATAAGGGGAATATTTATGTGAATCGATCAATGTATTGCCTTGACAGTGCTAATTTATTGACTAATTAATGCACTGAGCAGGAAATGCAGGGGTCATAGGCTCTTACGAGCATTGCGGAAAGGAGTTCTATGTCTTTATCGTTACTGCCCTGTACAGCGTATTGTTTTACCAGCGCTTCAAGATCATGCTGTATGTTGGCATGGTTCTGTCCTGTGGGTATGACACAGTCCGACTTTACGATCATGCCTTTGGCATCAAATTCATAGCAATGATAGAGTATTCCGCGCGGGACCTCTACTGCGCTGACACCGATGCCTTTTTTCGGTTTTACTTTCTGACGAGGTTCTGTGTATTCTGAATCAAGAAGCTCGTTTATCATGCTTATTGAATCATTCACAATATGAACACACTCAATAAGCTGTGCAACATTGTTCATGTACGGATTATAATTCGGCGGGGTAAGTCCAAACCCTCTTGCTATCTCCTTTGCGTCAGGATGCAGAAATTCGAAGTTGTTGTTCACCCTGGCGAGCGCGCCTACTGCAAATGAGTCTCTTGAGAGGCGGCACCATTTTGAGGTGGACTGCTCGACCATATATTCGTTTGTCATTTTTTTATAATCGCTCTCCTTCATATCAACACCATCGCTTGATATAAGGTTGCCCCCGATGAAGGGATAGCTGTCAGTGCCTTTTAAGGATACGAATTCTGTTTCTCTCTCAAAATCAGGAAGCTCAAAACCGAGGAACAGTTCAGCAACAGTGATCAGGTCCTTTGATGCATCCTTAAGGTTTCTTGACAGGTCCTGAAGCTGTTGTTTTTCAGGGAGTTTGGTGAAGCCCCCGACAACAGTACGTGTAGGGTGCATTCTGCGTCCGCCTATACAGTCGCAGGCATCATTTGCAAGTTTTTTCATTCTTGCGGCAAGCTGTACCAGTTCCGGGTGTGATTTTATTAACGGGAACACGCTTCCGGCACCCATGAAATCAGGCAGTACAAGGAAGCAAAGGTGGAGCACATGGCTCTGAAGGGTTTCCATATGCTTTAAAAGCAGGCGCAGTTTTGCTGTCTGGCTGCTCGGCACAATTGCAAAGGCATTCTCCACCGCGCGTATGCTAGCAAGGGTGTGTCCTATGGAGCATATGCCGCATATTCTGCTTGTGAGTACAGGGGCGCTCTCCCAGTTCTTGCCTGCAAGTATGGCCTCAAAAAACCTTGGTGTCTCAACGACCTCCCAGCGCGCGTCAAGGAGTTTTCCGTTTCTGACCTTTATATGAATATTTCCGTGGCCTTCAACCCTTGTGAGGTGCTTTATATTGACTGTGACTGTTTTTTTCATTTTATTGTTCCTTTGCAGAGTGTCTGAAAGCCTCCGAAAAAGTCCAGTCTTTCATTGATCGTTTTTTCACTGAACCCGTGTTCCTTCATTATTTTTTTCATCTGTTTGAGATTTGCGTCTTCAGCCGGCCCGCGGCATCCCCAGCATCCTGCTCTCTCGTTCGGGCACCATGAGTTACAGCCTGCCCTGGTTACGGGACCGAGACAGGGTTCTCCAATATCAAACATACATACGTTCTCATTGGCCTTGCATTCGATGCATACAGGGTATTTGGGAAATGTTACTGATTTGCCGAGTGCCACGTTCAGCACTACCTTTTCAACTTCTTCTTTCTTGATAGGGCATCCCAATATCTTTATGTCAACTTTAACTACTTCGTCAACGGCCCTGACACTGTCACTCTCTATTGGATGTTTTCCGTAGACCATCTTCTTGGGCTGGTCAGGGTTTTTGAATTTATTTTTAAGCTGGTTCACCCCTCCGAAACATGCGCATGAACCCATTGCAACGAGTATCTTTGCGTTTTTTCGAATCTTTTTGAGCCGTTTTACTTCATCAGCCCTTGTGATACTGCCTTCAATAAATGCTATGTCATAATTATCAGACTTTTCTGTCATTGCTTCACGAAATGTGACTACATCTATAAGTGAAAGGAAATCCAGGAGGTTGCCCTCGTTATTTATGAGCTGAAGCTGACAGCCCTCACAGGATGTAAAGTCAAATACACCCACTGTGGGTTTGTAAAGCGGCACCCCGAGATAGGAGCGTTCTTCACTGGCCGGCATTTATATTGCCTCCTTGAGGTTCATGACGGTCCAGTAATCAAACACAGGGCCTTTAAGACATGTGTAGGTAGATCCGACATTGCAGCGGCAGCATTTGCCCATTCCGCAATGCATGCGTCTTTCAAGAGAGACATACATCTTCTGCATTGGTATATGGAATTTATTCAACATGTTGCATACGAATTTGAACATTACAGGAGGCCCGCATACGATCGCGTATGTATTGTGATAATAATCATTGTCCCTGCCTGTAAGAATGTCCTCAAGTGTGTTTGTTATTATTCCGACATTGCCCTTCCAGCTGCTGTCTGCCTCGTCTACTGTTATGGACAGGTCGAGGTCGTCTTTTTGCCACATTTCGTACTGATATTTGAAAAGGAGCTGGGAAGGCGATTTTGTGCCGTATATAATATTAACTTCTCTGAAATGGTTCCTGTTCTCCTGAACATATGATATAGGTGCGCGCAGCGGCGCAAGGCCGAGACCTCCTGCGATCAGCAGGACATTCTGGTCACGCATCTTTTCCATGGGAAAGCCTGTACCGAACGGGCCGCGAATACCTACTTGCGCCCCGCGATTAAGTTTTGAAAGATAGTTTGAGAGATTTCCGGCTTTACGGATGCATAGCTCAACTTCTCCGTGGATGCTGGATGATGATGAAATAGAGAAGGGGGCCTCACCTATGCCCGGAACCTCAAGCATTATGAACTGTCCCGGCTTGAATGTGAAATTCTTCTTTTCTGCCGGGTTAACTATCTGTATGCGGTATATGGTCTCTGTGTCAGTAAGGTGATGTATGCTTACTATTTCAGAGCGGAAGGTTTTTTCAAAAGCCGCAAGGTCATGTTTTCTGTGGTGTCTGCTGGCTTCTTCACCAACAACATCTACGAATTTTAAAACAGGCTTCATTTTTTCCTCCCGTTATTGCGTACGCTTCCAATTACTTCAGGGACAGTGATCTTTGCAAGGCATGTTTCCCCGCAGCGCCCGCACCCGACACAGAGAGATTCTTCAAAGGCCTCAACAAAGCCCCTGTGCTTGTGATAATATCTGTATTTCAGACGGCTGTCCCTCTCTGCCCTGAAGTTATGTCCGCCCGCAACCTCGGCAAAATCAATGAGTGTGCAGGAATGAAGCATCTTTGTTTTTCTTGCGCCCTGAAGGTCGATGTTCACTGTTTCTTCAACTCCGTAGCAGTAACATGTAGGGCATACATGAGAGCATGACCCGCAGCCAAGGCATTTGTCCCCCCATTTTTTCCAGACCTCGGACTGGAACTCAAGGTCGAGTATCTTGGTGAGGTCGGTTGTGTCAACCGTTGCTTTGAACTTTTTATTTTTGGCTTCGATAAGTTTTAAATATTTTCCATGGTCTTTATCATCAGGCTCTTTCGGCTGTAAATGTTTCAGGAAATTGAATGCCGTGTCTGTCAGTACTTCAACAAAATATTTATCGCCTATATCTGTAATGAACATATCAAACCCATGGAGCGCTGTATCGGCCCCCATTGACCTGCAGAAGCAGTGGGGCTGGGGGGTGCAGTCAATGCCGACTATGAACATGTTCTTTCTTTTTGCCGCATAGTAAGGCATGGGATATACGCTGTGTATCAATACCTTGTCAAGCTTGTTAAAGGCATTGATGTCGCAGGGATGCAGGCCGAAAAATACTACGGGCTGATTAACATTGTAATCGACCTTCTTTTCCCAGTTATCATTGTTGATCTTGAAGGTTGAAAGGTCTTCTTTAAATGGCAGAAAATATCTTTTTGCCGGAAGCTTTGTTGTTGTATAGTTCAGGCTGATGTCACTGAAGTTAGAAACATCATTGAACGCGTATAGCGGTTTGTTGTTCTTGTCCTTACCTGTCTCAACCGGTCCGACAACCCTGTTGTGGGACGCAAGCAGTTCGAAAAGCTGTTTTAATCCGTCTTTTGTTATTGTTCTGAATATCATATATTTATGTTCTGATCTATTTTGTATTTATTAACAAATGATAATAGATATTCGGTATAAAAGTAAATTACTTTAGCATATGTCTGAAAATATAAAAGCAATAATGTTTATTAAGTAAACAATATGATCTAAAAGTTGTGCTGAAACATTTTTTTTGCGGCATGTGTGATGGATTGAAGCAATGGATGGGTTGTCCGATTACTGTCGGTCTTTCTGTGAATCGTCTTTTTTCTCATTTTTAATTGAGACATCTTTTACAAAATCAGGGCACTTGATATCTTTACCGCTCAATGAGAATTTTTTCTGGCAGGTTGCTTTCCAGGCGCATATTGCGCATATTGTATTACTTGAAGCCATTATTATTCACCTCGTACCATATTTAAGGCTTATTTTAAGGATTAATGTTTTATTGAATAGTGCCGTTTTGTATATTATAATGATTTCTTAATATATATGGAACACTATTATTGCGTCTTATATGGAGCGGGATTATTTTAAAGGGGGTAAGGTGAATAAAGTACTTATAACAGGTGGAGCAGGGTTTATCGGTTCCCATACAGCTGATCTTTTAATGCAGCAGGGGATACGGGTGCGGATCCTGGATAATCTTTCGTCAGGGCGCAGGCATAACCTGCCTGAAAAACACCCTCTTATGGAATTCATTAAAGGGGATATTACCGATAACGGGGCTGTAAGGAATGCTATGGAAGGCGTGAGTCACTGTCTGCATCTGGCAGCACAGGTCTCGGTTGTCGCATCTCTGGAAGATCCGGAATTTTCTGCAAAACAGAATATTGTGGGATTTGTAAACGTTCTTGATGCAGCACGCATGTGCGGTGTTAAGCGCCTTGTTTATGCTTCTTCAGCGGCTATATATGGTGAACCACGTAAACTGCCTCTGGATGAAGATGCTCCTGTGATACAGCTTTCACCATATGGTCTGGAAAAACAGGTCAATGAATATTATTCTGATCTTTATAATCGTTTGTACGGCTTTTCATCTCTGGGTATGAGGTACTTTAATGTGTTCGGTCCGCGTCAGGACCCTGCTTCTCCTTATGCAGGGGTCATAGCTCTTTTTGTCGACCGGATAAAAGCAAAGCAGGCAGTCTCTGTCTATGGTGACGGGAAACAGACCAGGGACTTTATTTATGTAGGGGACGTTGCCAGGGCCAATGCGGCAGCCCTGGGAATGAATTATCAGGGCGCCTGTAATGTGGCTACCGGCAGGAGCACATCATTGCTCGATCTTGTAGAGGTGCTTTCAGACCTTACCGGGAACAGGACCGATGTCAGTTTTGCGGCCCCGAGAACAGGGGACATAGTCCATTCGCTTGCAGACCCCTCACGTATGAACAGAGAGCTTGGGCTTAAGGCTGAGACCTGTTTGAATGATGGGTTGGCGATGCTGCTTGAGTCAATTGCCTGAGCTGTTACATTAACTCTTCGATCTTTTCCCAGTCTACATTGTTGTTTATGCAGTTGTATTCATGAAGCCGGAGTCCTTGGGTCTTTACCCTGTTTCCGTTCAGTTTTACTCCGCGGCCTGAGATCTTTTCAGAGCTTATGCCTTTTTCAATTTCGTAATCGCATGCCACGCCTATTATGCCTTTGAGATTTTTCCGCTGAACAAGCCTCTTTGTAAAACCGACGCTCGGTGTTATGTAGAATTGATATCCCTTCTGCTCTGCAGTTTTCCGTATACTGCCGCATCCGCACATCTTGCATTTACTGCATAGCACACCATCTGACTTTGAAAATTTGGCAGGGCATTTATCGCTTATCAGGCAATGCGGCATAATTACGGCAATATCCGCTCTGTTTAATTTTTTAAAGTCAGACCTGTAGTAGTCATTGATTGCCTTCATTATGTCAGGTTTTTCAAGACCCAGAAAGCTTTGCAGTTTATACAGGTAAAGATTTGCCAGGAATTTTAATTTTTTGATCATTATAAATTGTAGCCAGTTCAGTGTTTTATATATCTATAAATTTTACTGATAATCAATGCTATTATCAATTGTTTTTTGATAATGGTCGTTGGATATTGAAAAAACACTTTGTTTACAATAAAATATTTCTGGAATTGAGAACTCGGTTCCGTTGAATTAATAATGGTCCCGTTAGAAGTCACGGGTCTAAAGTGGGTTAAATTTATACAGGATCTTATGGATAAATTACGTCAGAGTGTAACTAATTTCTTGTCTCTTGAGGATCGTATTTCGGACGGTACATCGCAGCTTTATCACAAGGTTGTGGCGTGTATGCATGATCTCTGTTTTCATATACTCGAGGCTGAAAAGAGAGGCACTTCCCGCACAGAAATAGAGGAGATAATTAAACCGGCCAGGGATATTCACAGCCGTTCGGTCTTTGTTAAGCGTCTGCAGGAATGGCCGAGAGAGTATTCCGGGGATTTTGAGACCATAGAATACATTTGTGACCTTGAGAACAGATCAACATACGGTAAGGTTGAATATTACATTGAAGAATATGCCCTGAATTCAGCGATGGCCCAGCAGCATAGAAATAAACTGCAGTATCAGGCAGAGCTTATTCTCGATACACTGTTGAAGTGCAAAGGTATACAGAAAATATTATCGGTAGGGTGCGGTGGCTGTCGCGATATCCTGAAGATCAGGAAATATATTGAAACTATTCAATGCGATATAGTCCTGCATGATATTGATAACGCTGCTCTGGATATGGCAAAGAAAAGGCTTGAGGGAATAAAGGGCAGCCTGCATTTGATTGACGGCAATTTTTTGCAGTCAATGCGAAAGGTTGAAAAGCTCGGTCCTTTTGACCTGATAATTGCAGGTGGATTATTTGATTACCTGTCTGATAAACATCTGCTGTTCTTTCTTAAAAATACACGTAGAACGCTATTAAGTAAGAATGGGGTTCTCTTTTTTACAAACATAAAGGAAGAAAACCCCTTTCAGGTCTGGCAGGAATATTTTGCCGATTGGAAGCTTATTTACAGAACCGAAGCGGAGATTGTGGAGCTTTTGTCTGCTGCAGGCTTTGTAGACAGTTCAATAGGTATTAAAAAAGATGGAACAGGGCTCACTTTTTTAGTGACTGTAACCCGCTAGAATCTGATTTTCGGGATAATTTCTCAAGTATTCCCGTCCTCGTTTGAGTGTTACTTTAAATGCCAATCATGGTGCTGGATAAAAATATATCAATATGATAAAATGCCGTCAAATATGGCTTATCAGATATTAACATTTAGTATATTTACAGCTAAAGAATAAGGGCGTTATATCCGACTATAGTGTTAACTTTAGAGAGATGGCTCTAAGATTTATTATTTGTAAGTATTAAGGAGGCGGGCAAGATGAAAGCAAAAAAGGCGGCGATCAGGGTAAAACCTAAAAAAGGGAATGGGGCCAAGGCTGCAGCTCCAAAACAGGTGGTAGCCCCAAAGCAGGTAGTAGCTCCAAAACAGGCGGCAGGGATCAGGAAACAGTATCTTAAGTCCGGTGATCTGTGCAATGTTACTTTTGAGCTGCCGAAGGAAGCTGCTCCTGAAGCCAATAATATTGCATTGGTCGGAGATTTTAACAGCTGGGACCTCAATGGCATTCCATTAAAGAAACTAAAGAACGGTAACTTTAAGGTTACTGTGAAGCTGCCCCGTGGTAATGAGTTCAAATACAAATATTTGATCGATTCAAACCGATGGGAAAATGACTGGTATGCGGACGATTATATACCCAATTCTTTTGGTTCTGATGATTCACTTGTAAGAATTTAGTTGTAAGAAGAATAACACTGAAACAAGAAGGCCAGGGCATATTGCCTTGGCCTTTATAGCGCCCATATTGCTGTTTCTATTTGGTTGAAGCGCTGTATGTCTGACCGGTTTTCAGTAATGTGAAGTTTACTGCCCCTTCCTCTGCCTTGATCTGCTTGAATACCTCGCATGTCATACAGGAGATCGACTTCTGAGCAAAATCTCCCTGCACTTTGCCTCCGCAGAAGGTGCCTGCTATGGCCCAGCATATGCGGCCTGCGTTCTTGCCGCTGTTAGTTCCGTCTGAGGTTGTGTCTGTAGCTGCCGGACAGGTCCCAAGTTCTCGAACATTGGAGCCGCCAGGTTCTCTACCGCATTTTTTTATTTCCCAGCAATTTTTCTTTTCCATTTTCCCCCCCCTTTTTTCGGGTTAACTTGTTAATTTATAATAAGCATAAATGATGCCTGGAATATATATATTTAGAATCTATTTAAAATCAAGGAGTTTCCCTGCACCTGTGGACATATCGTATTTGCAGGGAATTCCGCTGAGCGATTTGCCGCTTTATTAGTGTAGAAATGCTTAAAAAAACATATGGTTACGTTAAATGAAGAATATTGACAGGGGAACAATCTTTCGGGTTTTTTGATACTATATTAAATCCTTATAAATAACTCTGACGGAGTTGAAAACAGATGCAGGAAGATAATAAAAAGGCAGTATTTGGATGGGCGCTATATGACTGGGCAAATTCAGCTTTTGCGACTACGGTCATAGCTGGTTTCTTTCCGGTATTTTTTAAACAGTACTGGAGTCTTGGTGCGGATACTGCGATCAGCACTGCAAGGCTGGGGCTGGCAAATTCCGCTGCAGGTATTTTTGTGGCACTTTTCGCTCCTGTAATTGGTGCAGTGGCGGACAGGGGGTCATCAAAAAAGAAGTTCCTGCTCTTCTTTGCCTGTATGGGCATAATAATGACCTCTTCACTTTATATGGTCTCAAAGGGTGACTGGGTAATGGCTGTTGCATTGTATGTCCTTGCGAATATCGGCTTTTCAGGCGGGAATATCTTTTATGACTCGCTTCTTCCTGAAGTGGCATCAAAAAAGAAACTTGATACTGTATCATCTCTGGGCTTTGCGCTGGGGTATCTGGGCGGGGGTATTTTATTTGCGTTTAATGTATGGATGACACTTTGCCCCGGGGTATTTGGCCTTAGCAGTCCTTCTGAAGCTGTCAGGCTTTCATTTATAAGTGTTGGCATCTGGTGGTCGGTATTTTCTGTCCCTGTCTTTCTTTTTGTGAAAGAGCCTGATGGTGATTCATTAAGAGGAATGAACGCGGTTAAGGCCGGACTTGTTCAGTTAAGAGATACCTTTCATGAAATCCGTCATTTAAAAATGGTTTTTTTATTCCTTGCTGCTTATTGGCTGTACATCGATGGTGTGGATACAATAATCAGAATGGCTGTTGACTATGGGATGTCTATAGGGTTCAAGACAAATGAGTTAATAATTGCATTGCTCATTACCCAGTTCATAGGTTTTCCGTCAGCAATAGGGTTCGGCTATCTCAGTGAGAAGATAGGCGTAAAAAATGCTATTTTTATTGCAATTGCTGTATATCTCGCTGTATCTGTTGGCGGGGCCTTTATACATGACATAACAGGTTTTTATGTGCTTGCAGCAGTTGTAGGGCTGGTGCAAGGCGGAATACAGGCCTTGAGCCGTTCGTTCTATGCCAGGATAATCCCGCCCGGAAAATCAGCTGAATATTTCGGTTTTTATAATATGCTGGGTAAATTTGCCGCAGTGCTCGGCCCGGCAGCAATGGGCGCTGTCGGGCTGGCTGTGAGGGCCATGGGGTATAGCAGTGATACAGCATCAAGGGCGGGTATTGTATCAATTTCATTATTCTTTATTGCTGGCGGACTGCTCTTTTACTTTGTTGATGAAGAAAAGGGGATGGAAGAAGCTGCTTTCCTTGAGAAACTGTAGGGACCCGGCATGCCGTATCCCTACCCGCTAATGATCTTAACCATGACCGTCCTGCTGCGAGCTCCGTCGAATTCACAGAAGAATACAGCCTGCCATGTTCCAAGCTGAAGCCTGCCTTCATCTATGATTATCATCTCGGAGGAGCCCATAAGTGATGTTTTTATATGTGCGTCTGAATTACCTTCCATATGCAGATAACTGCCTTTGTGGGGGATCGTACTGTTCAGGAAGGAGAGCATGTCCGTTACAACGTCAGGGTCTGCCCCCTCATTGATCGTGATGCCGGCAGTGGTATGGCTGACATATACATAACATACTCCGCTTTTTATGCCGGATACTGTAACAGCCTTTTGTATATCCCGGGTGATATTAACGAATTCAGTTCTTTTGTGTGTTTGAATGTTTATATGCTTAATCATATATCCTCCTGAAGATCTGTTCATGAAAATCAGCATCTATTGTAAATTCAATTTTAAGGGCTGAAAGGTTTTTGGGAAGCCTCAGTCCTTTAAGTTTTACAAGGTCTTTTTCCGTTGTGACAATATCAAGTCCGTCTGCCTCTTTTACTATTATGTCCAGGTCTTTTTGTGTGTAAAAATGATGGTCCCGGAATTTTTCAGTTCCGTCAATATAAGCCCCGAGGTTTTTAAGTGTCGCATGAAAATAACCGGGATTCGCAATGCCTGCAAAGGCATATATCTTTTTGTCCTTTAATGAATCAAGCTCTTCAGTCTGTCCTGATATGTCAATAAGAGATACCGGCCTGTGGGAGGCTGTGAACACAGGGGCCTGATGATTATACTTTCTTATCTCCCTGGTAACGGCGTTTATCTTTTCCTGTCCCGCGATATCTGATTTTGTTATTACCATGATATCAGCTCTCTCCAGAGCGCTGAAAGGCTCCCGCATTATTCCTTCAGGAAAGAGCTTTCTGTTGCCGAACGGGTTTGTTGCGTCTATGAGAAGTATGTCCATGTCACGGTGGAGTTTCCAGTGCTGAAAACCATCGTCAAGAATGAACAGCTTTGAGTGGGGGAGGGGGGTAATAGCAAGCTGGTCGTTCTCTAAAGCAAAGCGTCCTGCGCGGTATCTGTCCTTCCCTTTTACAATCGGGACACCTTTTAATTTTTCCGCCATTAAATAAGCTTCATCCCCTGCCTGTTCAGCGTTCAGCAGCGGCCCCTCACCTCTGCTTATGAAACAGGTCTCTTTTGCCTTGCCCCTGTAGCCTCTTGTGAGTACGCAGGGATTCAGTCCCCGTTTTCGGGCCTCCATTGCGAGGTTAATGACAGCCGGGGTCTTGCCGGTGCCGCCGAGCGTAATGTTCCCGATACTTATGACAATGGCAGGAAGTCTGTCGGGTTCTTTCAGTTCTGTATATATATATTTTTTACAGAACAGCCCGGCCCCGTAAATATCACTAAGCAGTCCCAAGATAACCCCTTATAATTGCGATGGCCTTTTCTACAGCACCGCGGTTCCTCTCAAATATTGCCTTTGCGTTCTGTCCCATTGATGATGTCTTTTGAGGGTCATCAAGAAGCTCCTGAACAGTTTTGCTAATGTCCGAGGCCGTTCTTATCTCAATGGCCCCTGATTCTTTTATGAACTCATCCGCAATTGGAAAATTTTCCATATGAGGGCCGAATATTATTGGTTTAGACCAGAAGGCCGGTTCAAGTATGTTATGACCTCCAATGGGCACAAGGCTTCCGCCTATGAATGCAATATCAGCTTTTGAAAAAATACCGGATAGTTCGCCTATTGTATCAAGCAGAATGATGTCGTTGACCGTTGATAGTTGACCATTGATAGTCGAGCGTCTGATATATGTAAAGGCTTCTTTACCTATAAGATCAGCGACCTCATTAAATCTTTCAGGGTGCCTTGGGGCTATTATGAGCACCAGGTCGCTGAAGTCATTTTTGAGCGAACGGTAGGCTTCGAGTATTACTTCATCCTCCCCCCTGTGTGTGCTTGCGGCAAGCAGTATCCGGCCTTTGACAGTATCGAGCCACTCTGTTTTGACAGCTGTATTTACTTCAAGGTCGAATTTAAAATTACCCATCACGCTTACTTTGCCTTTTTCCTCCCCGAGTGCCAGTATCCTGTCCGCGTCATCCTGCCCCTGCATGCAGAAGCGGTCTATGTTGGAGAACATCCTGTCCAGCATGAACTTTATTTTATTGTAACCCTTAAATGAATTTGCCGACAGCCTGCCGTTAAGGACGATGACCTTTGATCCATTATCTTTAAGAGAACCGAAAAGTACCGGCCAAAGCTCTGTCTCAATGGTTATGAAAATATCAGGGTTTAATGAATTGACAGCCTTGTTCACGCAAAGTGGAGTGTCTATTGGAACATACATTATCCTGTCAGCTTCAGGGAACCTTTCATTTACTATCTTCTGTCCTGTATATGTTGTTGTAGAAATTGTGATACGCTTGCCGGGAAATTCGTTTTTGAGCTTTTTCAGAAAGGGCATGCATGCAAGTGATTCCCCCACTGATACTGAATGCACCCATATGTCGGTCTTTGCGTATTCAGACCTGCCGAGACGTTCCAGTATAAAGGTCTTTTTGTCTTCAGGGCCTTTTTTTGAAAGGAGAAAAGGCAGATATAAAATAAGTGCTGCAAAGGAGAGGATCTTATAGAGTATGAACATTTTGCCTCTTCAATTCAAGCCTGCCATGCTTCCGACTATTGAGGCTACACGTGCGGAGGGTGTCTTGCCGTGCATAAGCTCTTTTATTGCATTCAGGTCGGACAGCATATCGTTTCTGTATTCCTGGTCTGTCATGATTCTTTCCAGTTCAATGAACATGTTCTCAGGTGTTGCGGAATTCTGGAGCAGTTCTTTAACAACATCTTTATCTGTCAGGAGGTTGACGAGTGAGACATGACGCACCTTTGCAAGAAATTTTGCGAGATAGAATGTAAGAAACGAGAGTTTATAAAAGACGACCATGGGAATGCCGAGAAGTGCTGTCTGAAAAGTGGCTGTACCTGATGCAACGGCAGCAGCCTCGGAGCATGAAATAGTTTCCGTTGTTTTGCCGTATATTATCTTTATATAGTCAGGCAGGTCTTCTGTGATGGTTGTCCCGTGCATAAGGGGTACGGCTATCTGTATATCAGGAAACCGTGCATGGACCTTTTCCGCGGTCTTTTTTATTATGAGCTGGTGTCTTTCTATCTCTCCTGGCCTGCTTCCGGGGAGCATTGCGATGACGGCCTTATGAGGGTCAAGTCCGAGCTTTTCTTTAAGCTCTTCTTTTGTTTCTGTAATATTTATTATTTCTGTCATGGGATGTCCCACGAACTCGCAGGGCAGGCCGGAATCTTTATAAATATCGACCTCAAAAGGGAAGAGAACGGCCATTCTGTCAACAAGCGCAGCTATCTTCTTGATTCTCCCTGTCCGCCATGCCCATACCTGAGGGCTTACATAATAGAGTATCGGGATGCCGGCGGCCTTTGCATGCCGGGCAAGTGTGATATTAAAGTCAGGGAAATCTATCAGTATAAGGATATCGGGCTTTTGTTCGGTAAGTGCGTCCCGAACCTTATTAAAGGTCTTTTTGATCTCTACAAGATGTGATACAGCTTCAAATATGCCAATGATATGAGATATAGGGGCGATCAGCTTGACGCCTTCTGCTTCCATGTGCTGTCCGCCCATGCCGAATATCTCTGCATCAGGCCATCTCTTTTTTATTTCTCTGCTGAGCATGGCGCCGTACATCTCCCCGGAGGACTCCCCGGCGCTTATCATGATTTTTTTAGGCATGGTCTAAAATATCATTTATGACGGGAGTAATTCAATTTAAGAGAGAAACTCTTTTTTGTCTTTGTAGGATTTCCATCTGTTATGCACCCATAGGTACTGCCCGGGGTATCTGCGGATGATGGCCTCCATTTTCCGTGTGACCTCTTCGGTTATACGCCGTATCTCTTCTTTTTTATCAGTGAATTGACCGGGAAGGATAGGTTCGCTCACAATACCTTCATAGTTATAATCACCTTCTTTTCTGCAGCATGCCACGACCACGATCGGTCTTTTATGCGTAATTGAAAGTATGGCAGGCACGGGTGTGGTGGTGGCCTTTCTGCCGAAAAAATCTATCAACAGGCCCTTGCTTGTGCTCTGGTCAGGCATTATGCCGAGAGATGATCCTTTGCGGAGTTTCCGGTGAAGTGTGAAATATGAATTTTGTTTAGGGATTATGGATTGTCCTTTTGCTGTCCTGTTTGCGAATATCAGTTTTTCGAGATATTCATTGTCCAGAGAGCGCACGATCGCAGTCAGCGGTATGCCCGAAAGAGAGGCTATAAAGGGAAGCACTTCCCAGTTACCTATGTGCGGGGTCACAAATATACAAGCGCCCATTTCATCATGAAGCTTTTTCATTTTATTGGCAAATTCAAAAACAGCTTCAGCCCTGGGTCCGAGTTTGCTGTAACTTTCAGGCGCAGAAAAAACATAACGGAACTTTATGCTTTCAAGGAATGTCAGCACTATGGACCTGCAGCATTGGCGGGCAAGCGCGATTATCTCTTCATTGCTTTTTTCACTTCCGAATGCATGTGTGAGATTTTCTATTGCAAGGGTGCGGCGTCTCTTGCTTATGAAAAAGAACAGGTCGCCCAGTATAGCGCTTATGCCCCTTACTATCTTTAAAGGGACAGAGCGGACAAACAGGAAAATGACCGAAGCAAAATAGTACTCGGTGAGTTTAATGGCCCTGCTCTTTTTTCTGTGTGGTTTCATTTCTGCCATGGTGCCTTTTTCAAGAATTATATTGAATGTATATTTCTAAAAATGATACAGGATGAAGTATGTTCGTTGCAATACAACTGTTTATTATGAGTTCAATTTCTTGTTGATCGTTAAAAGTGAATAACTGTAATAAATGACAGTTACATTCAGTTTTATGAAAATGTTAATCTTTATCACGTTGCATGACACAACCATTTTTTTGGGGGCATGGTTAGTCTAATATCATTCTAATTTAAGTTTTGTTTTCAGAGACGGCATGTACTGCTTAGTTGTTAACGGGTAAGTTGTGTCTGGAAAAGAAAGGGGAAAAGATGAAAAGAGATATGTTCAAAAGTGTGCTGTTGCAGGCAGTAATAGTTTTTGCGGTTAGTCTGGTCTTCAGCAATGCCGTGTTTGCTGAGGAACAGAAAACAGACAGGAGAGTGGATATCAATGTTGCAACAATAAAGGAACTGTCCGCTGTTTCAGGAATAGGCAAGAAAAAGGCAGAGGCCATTATTGCCTATCGGACAGAGAACGGAGCATTTGCCACTATTGATGATATTAAAAAAGTAAAAGGGGTGGGGAAAAAGTCTTTCGAGAAGCTGAAAGGTCAGATAACAGTTGATGGAGGATAAATTGTTAATGTGACCTTGTTTTTGATCAGTACCAGATAAGCCATCGGCAGGATGGAGCTGGACGCTGAAAGCCTTTTATTCCATATTGTGAAAAATATGCAATCATGGGGCTCAAGCACCAGCTCCATCCCTTTTTTATTTAAAGCAGATTGTAATATTCACCGAAAATTACCGTTTAAAGTATTCCTCTTGCAATAGACCCAAATATAAAATAAAATTGCTGTTACTGACTTTTTTGTGATAATCTTTTAATTAAAGAATCAAAAAGTATTTATCAGAGATCTATATAAAGGAGGAGTTAATGTTTAAATCTAAAAACCTTGTTTTTGTAATCCTGCTGGTTGTTACTATGATAGCTGGGTGTTCTGGAAATGCAAAGATAGACCAGGTTGCAGAAAAGCAGGAAGAAATACTTACAAAATTAACTGCAATAGAAAATAATCAAAAAGATATAATGAAGCTTTTTAATCCGAGAAGGCCGACCATTGATTATAATAAGGTCAATGATATACCGCTCGGCAGTTCTTATATCAGGGGTAATGCAGATGCGCCAGTTACAATTGTCGAATTTTCTGACTTCCAGTGCCCGTATTGCGCAAGACTCCAGACTGTTATTGAAGATGTCTTAAAGACATATCCTGACAATGTAAAGCTCGTTTTCAAGGACTTTCCGCTTTCATTCCATAAGCATGCAAAGAACGCGTCCATTGCGACTCGTGCAGCAGGAGAGCAGGGCAAGTACTGGGAGATGCATGACATGATATTTATTAATTACAAAAAACTCGGTCCTGAAAAATTTGATGAGTTCGCTAAGACGCTTAATCTCGACATGGCGAAGTTCAGCGCAGATTTTAAAAGCGGTAAGTATGATAAGGACATTCAGGCAGACATAAATCTCGGTAAAAAGCTCGGTGTGAGCGGTACTCCTACTCTCTTTATAAACGGTAAGAGAATGCAGAACAGGTCACCGGAGGATTTCAAGAAAGCTATCGAGAGTTATATAAAGAAATAAACCAATCCGCAGGGGCGAACACCCGTTCGCCCCTGCACATATCGAGGTTCAACCTCGATATCACTTATATCTATGAATATATTTGCTCATATCAGAGGCATTATGGATGAAATATATTGAACTGAATCGCTTTTTTTCTGTTGATCGAGAAGTAGATAGCCGTATTGATCTACTGTGTCAACAGGTCCAGCAGTCGGTCGAGTTCTTCGAGGGAGAAGTATTCCACTTCAATGCTTCCGCCTTTTTTGTTTGACTTGTGTTTGAGATGTACCTTTGTCCCGAGGCTCTGCATGAGCTTTTCTTCAAGAGATGCTATCTGCGGGTCTTTGGGCGGTTTTGCTTTTGGTGTCTTGTGTCCGGGATGTTCTTCTTTGCTCATGGCCTCAGCTTCTCTTACGCTCAGGCCGCTGTTCATTATCTTTTTTGCGACCAAGATCTGGTCTCTCTCTTTTTCTATCTGGAGCAGGGCCTTTGCGTGGCCAATGCTTAATGAACCTTCTGCTATCCATTTTCTTATTTCAAGAGGGAGTTTGAGTATCCTCAGATAGTTGGACACGGTTGCCCTGTCTTTGCCTACTTTCTGAGAGAGCTGGTCATGTGTGAGGTTGAAGTCCTTTACGAGCCGGTGGAATGCTTCCGCTGTTTCCATGGGGTTCAGGTCTTCTCGCTGGATGTTCTCTATGAGCGCGAGTTCGAGGGCCTCGACAGGTGCTACGTCTTTAATGATGGCAGGTATTGTCTTCAGCTCAGCGAGCTTTGATGCCCTCCATCTTCTTTCACCTGCGATCAGCTCGAATTTGTTTTTATCGGATGTTGTTCTTACGATTATAGGCTGTATAACGCCTTTTTCTTTTATTGAAGATACCAGGTCGTTCAGCGCCTCATCTCTGAATACCCTTCTCGGCTGATACTCATTAGGAACAATAGAGCTTATATTGAGTTCATTTATTGCTATTGCAGAGCCGGATAATGTTGTTACTGCTGGTTTGCTCTTATTGTTAGGTATTAGAGCTGAGAGGCCTTTGCCCAATGCCGGTTTCATTATTGATTATCTCCTTTGCGAGTGCTAAGTAACTTTGAGCGCCCTTTGAACTAATATCGTATGAAAGGACCGGTTTCCCGTGGCTCGGCGCTTCTGCAAGTGTAACATTTCTCGGTATTACGGTTTTATATACTTTGTCCCCGAAGTGTTTTACCAGTTCTTCGTTGACCTGGCGTGAGAGTGTGTTCCTGCCGTCATACATTGTGAGCAGGATGCCCTCTATTGCGAGGTCAGGATTGAAAGAATTTTGTATTAATTCTAATGTTTTCATCAACATGCTGATACCTTCGAGCGCATAATATTCGCACTGCATCGGCACAAGCAGACTGTCAGCTGCTACAAGCGCGTTCACTGTCAAGAGTGTCAGTGACGGCGGACAGTCTATAAATATATAATCGTACTGGTACTTGATAGGTTCAAGGGCCCGCTTGAGTATGGTCTCCCGGCCATCTTTATTTGAAAGCTCAAGGTCAGCGCCTATCAGATCAATGTTTGCGGGTATTATCTTAAGGTTCGGGACATTTGTTGTCTGGATAACATCATATAATGGTTTTGCTTCGATATAAAGATCGTAGAGACTCCCGCTCAGGTTGTCTTTGTCCATGCCGAGACCGCTGGTAGAGTTGCCCTGCGGGTCTGTGTCGATAAGGAGAACATGCTTTCCTGATTCCGCAAGAGATGCGGATAGATTAATGGCTGAGGTGGTCTTGCCTACCCCGCCTTTCTGGTTTGCGACTGCTGTTACTTTCCCCACTATGCCCCGTCCTGAACAAATTTAAGACCTGCTTTAATGGATATCTCGGCCCTGGTAAGCTCTTTGCCGAGGTATGCGGCATGGCTTAGCTCTGACACCCATTTGTTATTAATGATAGTGAAATATATGTCCCTGGCATTATTGCCTTCTATTTTCCTGAGAAGTGTGTGGTCATTTGAGTATTGTTCGACCAGGATGTGGCCCTTTTTCTTTGAGAGGATTATTACG
>CBFDEG010000014.1:0-30757 GCA_965603765.1 uncultured bacterium
GAGTGCGATATTGCTCAGCGGTCCTGCTGCGGCTGAAATAGCCATGTCTCTTTTAGGGTTATTGAAGTTATGCGGATTGATAGGGACCGGTTTTGCGTATCCGAACACGAACTGGCCGCCTGACAGCACGATCATCATTATCGGCATTATTATCGTGCCCACAGGGTCTATGTGCGCTATCGGGTTAAGGGTCAGCCGTCCAAGCATCTTTGCGGTAGGGTCACCGAGCCTGTTTGCGACAAATCCGTGAGCAGCCTCATGGAATGTTATTGCAATGAGTATCGGTATTGCTGATATGACCAATTGTCTGATTATTTCTGATATATCCATGTTAAGCGTTCTATTGTAGCAAAAAGGAACATAACCTTGCTAATAGGAGCTGGATTTTAATTAATTGCAATACTTCGGAAATAATGATTTCTTGACTTTGAAGGGTTTAAGTCCTGTATAATTTATCGTAGAATACCGCACTAAGGAACAAATATATCCAAGGGAGAAATACCATGAATATTGACGTACAGAATGAAAAACTCAAGAATTGGATAAAAGAAGTGTCTGATCTCTGTCAGCCGGATGAAATATATATATGTAATGGTTCAAAAGAAGAATATGACCGCCTGATGGATATGATGGTAAAGGCCGGAAGCGCTGTTGCGCTTAAAAAACGCCCGAACAGTTTTCACTTCAGGTCTGACCCGAGCGATGTGGCCCGTGTTGAGGACCGTACTTATATCAGCACCGCATCCAGGGATGATGCCGGCCCGACAAATAACTGGGTTGCTCCGGATGAGCTGAAAAAGAAGATGCTCGGGTTTTATAAGGGGTGTATGAAGGGCCGCACAATGTATGTGATACCTTTTTCCATGGGCCCCATAGGTTCCCCGATAGCAAAGATAGGGGTTGAGATATCGGACAGTCCCTATGTTGTTGTGAATATGCATATCATGACCCGTATGAGTGACCGGGTGCTTGAACTGCTCGGCACGGACGGTGATTTTATACCATGTCTGCATTCAATAGGCGCTCCGCTTGCAGAAGGGCAGGAGGATGTTCTCTGGCCCTGCGCTCCCATTGAGGACAAATATATTAGTCATTTCCCTGAAGAGAACCTGATATGGTCGTACGGGTCGGGATACGGCGGAAACGCACTGCTCGGGAAAAAATGTCTGGCGCTCCGCATTGCATCGGCAATGGCAAGGCGTGAAGGCTGGATGGCGGAGCATATGCTTATTCTCAGGCTTACAAATCATGAGGGGAAACAGTATCACATCGCAGCGGCTTTTCCTTCAGCCTGCGGCAAGACAAACCTTGCGATGATGCAGCCTGCGGTCCAGGGCTGGAAGTGTGAATGTATCGGTGATGATATTGCCTGGATGAAGATCGGCCCTGACGGACGGCTCTATGCCATCAATCCGGAGAACGGCTTTTTCGGTGTTGCCCCCGGAACTTCGTATGACACAAACCCCATGGCAATGGATTCCATAAAAGAGAATGTTATATTCACCAATTGCGCTGTGACCGATGAGGGTGATGTATGGTGGGAAGGTATGGATGGTGATGAGCCTGAACATGCCATAGACTGGAAGGGCAATGAATGGACACCGCAAAGCACAACAGACGCGGCGCATCCGAATGCGCGTTTTACCGCCCCTGCAGCGCAATGCCCGGTGATCTGTGAAGACTGGGAAAAACCAGAAGGCGTGCCCATCGATATTTTTATATTCGGCGGAAGACGCACCAGTGTTGTGCCGCTTGTAATGGAGGCTATTAACTGGGACCACGGGGTATTCCTCGGGGCCACCGCAGGCTCGGAAACAACGGCCGCGAATATCGGAGCTGTCGGAAACCTCAGGCGCGATCCTTTTGCAATGACACCTTTTTGCGGCTATAACATGGGCGATTATTTTCAGCACTGGCTTGATATGGGAGATAAGCTCGGGGACAAGGCGCCGAAGATCTTTTATGTTAACTGGTTCAGGAAGACAGAGGACGGTAAATTCCTCTGGCCCGGATTCAGCGAGAACAGCCGTGTCCTGAAATGGATGTGCGAACGTGTTGACGGTAAGGTCGGTGTTCAGGAAACCCCGATAGGGCTTCTGCCGAACAAGGGCGTGCTTGACCTTAACGGTATTGATATATCAGTTGAAGACATGAACGAACTGATGAGAGTGGATACGGAAGCATGGAAGGCTGAGATACCTGACATGGAACAGTTCTTTGCAAAGTTCGGAGATAAACTCCCCGAAAGGCTCAAGGCACAGCTTGAGGAGTTCAGGAAAAGGCTTGGGTAGTTTTTTGATAGCCTGTATGCTGGTATATTAAACAATATGAAAGCAGGGAAAGGGAATTATAAAGACAGCCCCGGACATCGATATCCGCCCGGCGCAACGCTTGACAGCGGGGGCGTTAATTTCTCTGTGTTCAGCAGACATGCGTCAAGTGTTGAACTGCTTTTATATGAGCGCTCCAACAGTCCCGAACCTTTCCAGATAATCAGGCTTGACCCTGAGACCAATCAGACATTTTTTTTCTGGCATGTTTATGTAGAGGCACTGCCTGCCGGTATCAATTACACCTGGCGTGTTGACGGACCTGATAATACGAACAGCACGGGTTTTCGTTTTGACAGGAATTTTGAGCTTCTTGATCCATGGGCCCGCGCAGTTAATGATGAGCTGTGGGACCGCAGGAAGGTATGCGGTAATCGCGGTTCTGCCAATGTATCTATGCGGGGCATGGTTATCGATAACAGCTATGACTGGGAAGGGGACCAGCCGATCAACCACCCTCTGGAAAATTCCATAATATATGAACTTCATGTCGGAGGATTTACCCGGCATGCGTCATCCGGTGTTAATAGTCCGGGCACATTTGCGGGTTTGATAGAGAAGATACCGTATCTTAAAGAGCTGGGCGTCACTGATGTAGAGCTTCTGCCGGTCATGGCATTTGATGAGCAGGAGGTGCCGGAGCATCTGGCTGAACAGGGACTGAAAAATTTCTGGGGCTACATGACGCACAGTTTCTTCAGCCCCCATTCCGGATACTGCGTTACCCCTTTTCATGGAACGCATCAGCAGGAGTTCCGCGACATGGTGAAGGCGCTTCATAAAGCCGGTATCGGGGTTATCCTGGATGTTGTTTTCAATCATACGGCTGAAGGCGGGGCGCAGGGCCCGAATATTAATTTCAAGGGTTTCAGCAATGAGGTCTTCTATCATCTGGATAAAACGGACAGGGCAAAATACCGGGATTACACAGGGTGCGGCAATACGGTCAACTGTAACCATCCTCTGGTTTCGAGCTTTATAGTTACATGTCTTGAATACTGGGTCCTTGAGATGCATGTGGACGGCTTTCGTTTTGATCTGGCCAGTGTTCTTGCCCGCGGTGAGGACGGTGAGCCAATGAAGCACGCGCCAGTATTGTGGAACATCGAATTTTCGGATGTACTGGCGCACACAAAGATCATAGCGGAAGCATGGGACGTGGGAGGCCTTTATCAGGTCGGTGATTTTCCGGGATACCGCTGGGCGGAGTGGAACGGCAGATACCGCGATCTGATGCGGGAGTTTATAAAAGGAAAAAAGGGACTGGTCGGTGAAGCAGCTACACGGATAAGCGGCAGCAGTGATCTGTATCAGACGGACGGCAAGCTGCCGGTCAACAGTATTAATTATATAACATGCCATGATGGTCTTACACTGTATGATATGGTCAGCAAAAACACCGGGCATGATGAATACACCCGGAAAAAACAGGTGAAAAATTTTATGGCTGTTCTTCTGCTGAGCCAGGGGGTGCCGATGGTACTCGGCGGAGACGAGATGCTCAGGACACAGCGCGGCGACAGCAATGCATATTGTCAGGACAATGAGATAAGCTGGTTTGACTGGGGGCTGCTGCAGAAAAACGCCGGTATATTCCGTTTTGTGAAACAGATGATAGCCTTTCGTAAACGTCATCCCGCTCTGATGCGTAAACGTTTTCTGAACGGACGCGGAAATAAGGACGGGATTGCTGATATTACATGGCATGGCTTGAAGCTTCATAAGCCTTTATGGGATAAGCCTGATGCCCGGGTTCTGGCCTGTACTCTCAGGGGATTTGCCGACAAGGAAGAAGATGTCCATGTGATACTGAATATGTCGGACAGAGTGGAAATGATGGCGCTGCCGAGAATTCAGGGGAAGACATGGTTTGTTACAGTCGATACTGCCCAGGCCCCGCCTCTGGATATTTATGAGGTGCCTGACAGGTTAAGGGTTGAAGGGTACAGATATCTTGCAGGCCCGCAGACGGTGGTTGTGCTGGAGAGTCTGCATATGAATTCCTGACCTTACTTTTTCCGTCTGCGTCTGGGCACTTCAGGTATCTGCTGACCGTGACACTGCCTGCATTTATTGTCGGTCGGCATACGGTACATCTCATTTTGATATTTGCGGGTCACTTTATATTTTCCGTCAGCCCACTGATTTAAAAGGGTCACGGTCTTCATGGCTACATCAGCTGTTATCCTCGCGCACCGTTCGAACCTTTTTTGAGAAAGGAATGTAACGCCTTCCTTTCTCATCCACCGGCCTACCGAGATATGACAGAGTGCGGAGTTGCTCTTGTTTATATTCTTAATGCCTGCTTTCGGGTTTTCGGGTTTATATATTGGAAGTTTTGTTTCAGCGTACCAAGCGATCACGTCATTGAGAATATGTTCTCCATCTGCTCCTGCAATAAGACCGGTGGCTATGCCGGCCCCTGTGAGAGAACCGCAGAGTCCTCCCCAACCTACTGCTCCGCCGTGTCCCCATGCTGTGGATTCGAGTGGGAAGAGTGTGAAAGGTTCTCCGATATCCTCCTGCAGGGGAAGGAGAATACCGCTTGCGGCCCCGTAACAGCAGTAGTGTTTATACCAGTGTTCGTATGCTATCTCGCCTGCCCGTGCCGGGTCGATTTTTTTATAGCCCCATGGAAACTTTCCTGTGCGTTCGTGCGTTCCGGGCTTTCCTTGTGATGCGCCTGCTTCAGATATAAGGTTGATGCCTCCGGCTGATGCCGCAACCATTCCTGCCGCTATCTTTCCGGCTCCGGTAAGGAGTTTTCTCCTTGATACATTTTTATCTTTTATAGTATCCGGTGAATCTTTTTTTGACCGCATGAATCCGCCTCCATTATTTTTTGAACGGTGTCCCGTCTGAATAGTCCCTTTGAGGTTCAGGGCCGAACTGCTCACCTGCCTCAATGTTATATGTCCTGCCCCTGTGCTCCTGATGGCAGTCAAAGCATCTTAATTTCTTTGCTATTACAGCGGATGTGTCCTTGACCAGATAGTGTTTGTCGTCAATATGGCACTTTACACATTTTTTATCAGTGACCCCGCCCCAGGGGATATGGCACTGTCCGCACTCTTTTTCCATATAAGAGTGCGGGGCGGATATTGCCCCGTTCATAAAGAGCAGTTCTGCCTTCGGATAACCGCCTGCAATAATGAACAGTGCGACAAAGACCGGAGAAAGGACGCATAATAATATTTTCAGAGAGTTCTTTTTCATTTCAGTAGTATATGACCGTTATGACATGTATTACCGCTGCTGTGAGCAGTGCCAGTGATAGCGGCATATGCAGTGTGAGCCATGCCTTTTGTATCTTAAGCTTGGCCTGCATAAATGAGTTCTTCTCCTTTTCTATGAGGATCGACCCGAGTATTTCAAGGTCATGTATATCCACTGGACGGACATTGTCCCTGCATGCTTCAATAAGCGTCCTGCGTTTATTGAGAAGCTCTTTTTCCTCCAGCAGGAGGTAGCCCCACCTTGTGCTCGTTGCTTCCATCAGGTCCCGTATCTTTTTCTCATAAACTTCCTTGAACTCTGCTGATGCACTCGTGACCACAGCCGCTGCCTCATTTATTGAACTGTCGATATTATGTATCAATTCATCATCTGTTTTTACCGGTCTCCCGTATTTCGACAGGGCAGGGGGGATCGTCCTGTAAATAATAGAACCCGCGATACCGCTTAATATCGTAAGAAAGAACAATACGGAAAGGAAAATGCTGAACGTGCCTGTGGGCTTGAAACTGAAGTGTATGAATATCAGCACAATGCTTATGATGCCTATATATGTGTGGGCCTGCAACCATTCGTTCCGGGAGCCGAGCCTGTATCTGTAAATATTTTCTCTGAGAACATACAGGTTCAGAAAGAGCATTGCAGCAGCGCATAATATTCCGTAAATAATTATAAAGTCTGAACGGGTCTCAGGGTAGACAGCTGCTGAATAAAAATAATAACTGATAAAAAGAGCTGACGTTATGATTGAAAACAGCAACGGCCATCTGCTTCTTAATGAACTTTTCATTTATTGTCCCGCCCCCATCACATCACTGAAAAAATTCTCAGGATCTATTCTTCTTGCCGCCCCGGTCGGGCAGTTATATACACATGCCATAAAGGGATATCCGCTGCACATATCACACTTCACGGGTTTTCTTTTGGGCCTGCGTTTTTTAACAGGTGCGATATCTGTCTCTGTTTCTTCTTTTGCCGGTTTTTTCAGATAGCGGCTGAAAAGACCGTTACCGGTTTTTTCTTCATCAGAAAGAGGGACCATGGTTATGTTCCCGTAAGGACAGTTCCTCGAACACATGCCGCAGCCAATGCAGTTTCCCCTGATATATATTTCGCCTTCCGGTGCCCTGCTTATTGCGCCTGTCGGACATTTTATCATGCATGAAGGGTCGTGGCAGTTTCTGCAGGATGTTGCAATGAGCAGGATATTGTTCAGCCTTGCCCCTTTTCTTATAAGACGGGTCTCATTATCATGGAGCGCTCCGCAGGCTTTAACGCAGGTGTCGCAATGAATGCATTTTGTGAAATCGATAACAAGGATCTCTTTTGAAAATACGAATCCCGAGTCTATGGCGGTGTTCAGGGTCTTTTCCATGAAAGCATCTTCTCTGATGAGCACGTTCCTGTATTCAGCTTTTACGATAAGTTTTTCAAGGCTTGTCTTTATTCTCGGATGTGAGTCAATGATGTGATGAAAATCTTCTTTTAATATCCTGATAAGTTCGGTCCTGTCTATTGCAGTGACAGTGGCCATGCGCTTTGTGTCTTTGACAAGCGCCATCTCTCCGAAGTAATGTCCGCCCTTTAAGTAGGCCAGGACTTTAGCGCTTCCGTCCTTTCCCGTCTCGGTGATCTTTACAGAGCCGTATCTCACCATATAAAAGGCATTGGCTTCTGCATCCTGTTTAAATACAGTATCCCCGGGGGCATAGGACAGAAGTTCTGCCTTGCTTATGAGCTTTTCAATAAGGTCTTTCGGGAGGCCCATGAAGATCGGGGTTGAATGCAGCTGGACACCAAGAACACGTTCATGATAAATCCTGTCTATCTGTTCTTTTACAGAAGGGAATTTGTCGAACATTTTCAGTAAGGTTTTTTTAGGGATAATAAGCGCCGTTGCCGGGCCGGATGCTGAGACATCAGCTGTTCTTGCGTATCCGGAGAGCGCGGCTATTTCCCCGAATATATCACCTTCCTTTATAAATATCTCCGGGGTATTCCTGTGCTGAAGCGCTATCCGCAAAGAGCCTGAAAGGACTATCCCGCAATCATCACCGTAATCCCCGTATCTGTAGATGAACTGTCCGCTGTGAAACTCCTTAAGACAACAGTCCTTAAGAAGCGGCAGTAGTTCGTCATGTGCGGTCCCGGAGAACAGGGGTATATTTAATATGTCCTCTTGAGTCATAGTGTTCATTTATAAAAGGTATGAAAATAAAAAGATCTAAGCCTTCATAATTTTAGCAGAAATAGAGGCGGTGCTACAATCTTTTTTTAACAGGAGAGCGAGAGCAATAAAAAGGGGCACATTGATGTGCCCCTTTTCCATTTACCGCTGTTGTAAATTTTGCAACAACCTACTCATTTTGAGTAGGTTGTTTCTTTGAAACATATTCTGAAACTGCTGCCCTTGTCCCTTATGATCTCTATTTCACCCTGAAGCTGGTGTCTTGCAAGTGTTGTGACAAGCTGTAGACCCAGAGTTTTTGTTTCACTTATGTTTATTTCCTCTGGTATTCCTATGCCGTTGTCAGTGACTGACAATAAATATTTATCACCGGGAATTTGCTTGAAGGCAATAGATATTTCCCCTTTTCTGTCTCCCGGAAACGCGTGTTTAAAAGAATTTGAAACAAGTTCATTTATGATCAGTCCGCAGGGTATGGCTGTATCAATGCTGAGAGCGATATTGTCTATATCTGTTTTAAAGGAGATCGTTTTTGTATTGATGTCATACGTTCTGAACATGTTGATCACAAGGCTGTTAATGTAATCTTTGAAATCGATATTTGCAAGATCATCTGACCTGTAAAGTTTTTCATGAATAAGGCTCATGGTCTTTATTCTGTTTTGGCTCTCCAGAAGTATCTCATTATAGTACGCATCTTCGACCTTCTCTGACTGCAGACTCAAAAGGCTGGAGATTATCTGCATATTGTTTTTTGTCCTGTGATGTATTTCTCTTAACAGGACCTCTTTTTCTTTAAGGGATTTTATTAATTTATCCTCTGAGTTCTTACGCTCTGTGATATCCGTGGCAAATGCAAAATTGTATTCCTTGTTTCCGAATTTGACGTGATTTACCCTTACTTCTACCGGAAATGTCCTGCCATTTTTATGTCTGTGAGTCGATTCGAAAGACAGTGAGCCTTTTTTTCTGACTTCACGCCAATGCTCATCCCACCTTTCTAACGGGAAGCCAGGGTCTATATCTGATACGGTCATGTTAAGTAACTCTTCTGCTGAATATCCAAGGCTCAGTGACGCAGCCTTGTTTGTTTGTACGAATTTCGCGTTCTTATCAATAAGAAAAATAGATTCGCCGGCATTGTTCACCGATGTCTGGACAAGAAGGAGCTGTTCTTCCATTTGTTTTCTTTCCAGGAGTTCCTGTTCAAGCTGTCTGCGCATTTTCATCTGTACTTCTATCTGTTCCTCGAGTTTTGTGCTGTACGTATTGAGATCTGATATCATTTTATTGAAACTCCGGGAGAGGGCCCCTATTTCATCATTTGATCTGATCTCCACTCGCTGTGACAGGTCGCCGCTGCTTATGCCGGCTGCAAATTTTGTAAGAATTTTCAAGGGCCTGGTGATGGTTCCGGCCAGAAATAAAGATGCAGCTATAATTACCGCTGATGATGCCAGGACAATGAACAGGAGCATATAACGTAATTGAAAAATCGGCTTGAATGCCTCGGCAGTGTCAATTTTTGCTATGATCCCCCAGTTCATTTTCTCGATATGCCTTGTTGCAGCAAGGACATTCTGGCCGCGATAATCAATGGTTGTGTCAAGAAGGGTTTCGTTCCCTGATAAGGCCTGTATGATCGGTCTGCTGAGGTTGTCACTGGATATGGTTTTCTTTAACGCAGCGTCCTGGTCGAACCTGAGAGGGGTCAGGATCAGGGCGTCTCCGATCCTGTTTTCTTTAGCCAGAATGGTTTCCCCGGTTTCACCCATGCCTGAATAATCTGTTATCATTTCAAGGAGGTCTTCTGTGTTAGATTTAATGGCAACAACACCCAGGACCTGTCCTGCAAGATATAGTGGCCCGGCCAGGTAAACCTTTAGATCGTTGCTGTTGTCAATAAAGAAGATATCGACACTGTTTCCTTTTATTCCCCTGGAAAAGAATTCTTCTTTGGAAGCATTCTTTCCTGTCATGGCTATTTTTGTGGAACTTATTATTTCTCCGTTAAGGTCCGTTACCAGGATGTCTTCAAAAGCAGGTATTGATGAACGGGCATCGTGCAGTATCTTATTTACTTTTTCCAGTTCAGCCCTGGTTTTTTCTTTTGCATAATTACGCAGGCTTAGCCGGAGTTGCGTCCTGCTGGTAACCAGTAATAATCTTTCAAGGTTCTGATCTATAATGCTTTCAATTCTTCTATGCTGTTTTACGACAACGGATTCAAGATTGTTGAATATCTGTTTTTTCAGGGCCTTTTTTGCAGCAGAATAATAGAGACTGCTCGTAATTGAAATTGTAACGAGGTATATCAAAAGAAATGAAACTAATATTTTTGCTTTTATCTTCATTTGTTCCCAAATATTAGTTAAGCCTAATGAATAAAAATAAAAAATCAAAGGGTTACAGTTTTGGCTTCTACAAACAGAAGCTCATGTTCAATCTATATATGAGTAAGTTTAACAGCAGTTTAAATCATAGTCTATAGATGCCGCATGTGCGAGGTAATTAGTGCCGAATATAACTATAATAATATAGCGCTGCCATGGATCAGACGCGTTGGTCTGTTAATTAATTGTATTACTGCCGGGTAAATGCGGAAAGACCGGATATGAAAAGGATTAGCTGAATATGAGTAAAAAATCACTGGTCAATGTTCTGGGAGTTGTCTATGTTCATATGAAGACAGCTGACGGCGGAGACATTTACCTGACAAGGCATGCTGAAAAATATCACAGGCAATTGAGTATCAGCAACTGGTATGAAGAGAAGTGGTTCAACAGACACAAAGTGAGGCTCAGGGGGACCGGTTCTGTGTATAAGGTTCCGACCAGGAAGATACATGGAAAGTCACTCGACCTGGTTGTCAAAAACTGCAGGGTGGGAGAGGACGTGCCTCTTGATACCCATACGTTGCAGGAGTTCTGCGATGCCGAGTTCAACAGTCCGTGGGAGGAGTTTTCGCTGGTCACGGAAATGGAAGAGTGCCAGTACGGACCCAGGTATCTCAAGATACACACCCAGCATCCTCTTTGTATATATGTCCCGCCGGAGAAGATGCAGATATGGCAGAGTGGAAGATCAAAATCAAAGATCAACCGTATACGCGCAAGGCATCCGGGAATAGATCTTGATATTCTCAAACAGTACAAACTTGTCTATAAATGGATCGACGGCTATAACCTTCCTGAAATTTTTGAACATATTAATGTCAGGAAAGAAGAGGCGCTTGACCACCTGAAAAAACTTGACATGACAGTGGTTGCTGACATGGACAAGCGCGGGTACCTGGTTGCAGACACAAAGCCTGAGCATATCATCATAGATGAGCTGTATGTGGACAGGATAAAAGAAATAGGCAGAGAGAATACGGGCGATGCTGCCAGCAGGCAGATATATTTTTTATACAACCTTATAAATCTCGGCAGGTATTCGGTCATTGATTATGAGCTTCTGCTGCGCACGCCCGAGCATGAGAGTGAAGTGAAGTATACCAAGAGACATTCGTATCTGGATGACCAGAGGGACCGTTTTATTCCGACCCCGATCCCTGGCCATCTTGCCGGAATCGAGATATTCGGGGTACCTTATATATACGGGCATGCGGAAAGCACCGGAGGGCATCTATGGGTTGTCGGGAAGAATGCCCGTCTGTTTGATTACTTCCTGCCCGAAAGATGGAGGAAAACGCCTTCCATCCGGTTGTCGGAAAACAAAGACATTATTTATACAGTCACCAAGGACAATATTCATCTTGTATGGGAGACCTCAAGGGTCGGTGAGCTGCCTGATGAAGATGACGGAAAGAGCCATCTTAAGATAAGGGAATCAGGCTTTAACAGTCCTTTTGAGGAATTTGCCATTGCGCATGATCTGCACAGACTCGGAATTCCCTGCGTATATGTCAGGGCCATATATATGACCGGCACTCATAAAATAGAGCAGTCAGCTGACCTGAGAAAATATGAATCACATAAGGAAATACTTGACCCTGAAGGTAACCCTGTGCTTCGGGAAGACCATAATTTTATCACTATCAGGGGGTATTACAACGGGCCTGATCACTGGGTGGCGGAGCAGACAGAGCAGCTTCATGTTCCTGTTGATCTTGCTGCTGCTGTAAAAAAGGGAGTTATTGATGAGAACATCTGCATGAAGCTGCTCGATAAGGTCCGGAAAGATCTTGGAAATGTCGGTTATGACGGTTCAATGCTGAAGCCGGACGACCTGCTTCTTGCTACTGACAGCCACGGTAATATTATAAAGGACAATGGAAGTCCGTTTGTTATTATTTGCAACTTTGAACATGTATTCAAGGTCCAATCCCCGTAGTAGCTCCCGTGTCTGAAAAGCCTCCCCGGACAAAATGTGATATGATTAGATATAAGGGTCCTTCAATTAAAGATTTCAGCACTATTGTACGATTAAAAAAATATGCAGGGGAACATGATAAAGAAACATCGTATAGGTGATATGCTTCTGGATTACGGTCTGATAACCCTTGAACAGCTTGAAAATGCGCTGCATAAACAGGCTGGTGAGGGCGGACGCATAGGATCGATCCTTGAAGAACTCGGATATCTGGACAATGATATGCTTCTTAACACCCTTGGAAAGCAGTTTGATCTGCCTTTTGTTGATCTGTATGAGATAACAGTGCCGGGCGATATTTTAAGTCTGCTGACCTTTGATCAGGTCAGATCACTTAAGATGCTTCCCTTCAGAAAGACTGATGATGCCATATCTTTTGCTATGGTATCGCCTGATGATGCCTGGGCCATACAGTGTATTGAGTCCGCGATCGGGGTAACTGTAAAACCTTTTGTCGTGCCGTTCTATCAGATGGACAGGGCTATTGAGAGGTTTGAAACAGAAGGTTACGCCAATGGTATGTTTGAAGGGGACGCGCTGAAGAGGCAATAAGCCACCGAGGGGAGTTGAACCCCTAACCCCCGCATTACGAATGCGGTGCTCTTCCAGTTGAGCCACGGCGGCGACTGAATTCCTTTAGACCTAAATATAATACATCACTGGTCATAAGCATTGCCACTTGATCAGTAATGTATTTGTAAGGATATTCTTAGGGGTGATTATTGTATATTTTTGAAGCAGTACTGCTTTGCCCGGTAATGAATATCTGACGGCTTTATGTTACTTTCCGCCTTCAGCTATTCTTTCTTCTTCTTCCTGTCGGGTCTTGCACTCAATGCAGCAGGTTGCTACGGGCCGTGCCTCAAGACGTTTCATGCCGATCTCATTGCCGCAATCTTCACATATGCCGAAATCTTCTCCATCAATGCGTTCAATGGTCTCTTCTATCTTTTTAAGGAGCATGCGCTCTCTATCTCTGAGTCTGAGAATGAAGTTCCTGTCTGTTTCAGCAGTTGCCTGGTCACCCATGTCAGGAAAATTAATGTCTCCCGGGAGATTGCTGAGGGTTTCTTCAGCTTCCCTGAGCAGGGACTCACGCTGGGTGTAAAGGTCTTGTTTGATCTTCTGGATTATTTTTTGCCTTGGAGTCAGTTTAGGGGCGCTGCCTGATTTTGCCGTGCTCTTCTTTGCAGCGGGTTTATCGGTTTTAGCAGTTGTATCTTTTTTTACGGAACGTTTTTCTGTATTTTTTTTAGTCATTTATTCCATCCCCATTTTTTTGTAAATTTTGATAAGTTGTAAATTAACAGATTTACACTAAGTAAGTCAATATGGTTTTTATGGGCACTCCAGGGGCATATCTCTTGACAAAGTTCGGTTGTATACATTAACTTATGAAAAATTTTATTCATGTATTTCATTGATAATTTATTTGAGAGGATTAATATGTACCTTGGAGTTAATGTAGATCATGTTGCAACTGTCAGAAACGCCAGACTGGATACGGAGCCTGATCCTCTGACTGCCGCGAAACTTGCTGTAAAAGGAGGAGCCGACGGTATTACCGTACATCTCAGGGAGGACAGGCGCCATATTAATGATAACGACCTGATAACAATAAGGCGTAAAATGTCTGTTGATCTAAATCTTGAAATGGCTGCTACTGATGAGATGGTAGGCATTGCGCTGAAGGTCATGCCGGAGATGGTCACTCTGGTGCCTGAGAAGAGAGTGGAGTTGACCACCGAGGGCGGACTTGATCTTGAAAAGGGGCGCAGGAAACTGAAGAAGGCCATTGAAAGCATACAGGCCAAAGGGATTCCGGTGAGCCTTTTTATTAACCCGTCAGTTGATGATGTGGCGGCCTCTAAGGAGCTTGGCGCCAGTATGGTCGAGATACATACCGGGCTTTATGCCAATGCAAAGGGGCGGGAGAGGACAAAAGAACTGGCCAGGGTAAAACAGGCCGTAAAAAAGGGCCTTGAATTAGGAGTTCATGTGAATGCCGGACACGGACTTAATCTTGCCAATGTTAAAAAGATAACTTCAATTAAAGGGATAAGGGGTCTTTATATCGGTCATAGTATCGTGGCAAACTCTATCTACACCGGTATGGAAAATGCCGTGAGAGAGATGAAGAGCCTTATTAACTCTCAATAACCCGTGAAACGCATAATATTTACATTAAATATTGATAGTTGCCTGGGCTGTTTTAAGGCCCCGCTATTTTTAAGTTTGCAT
Source organism: uncultured bacterium (assembly GCA_965603765.1). GTDB lineage: Bacteria > Nitrospirota > Thermodesulfovibrionia > UBA6902 > UBA6902 > CBFDEG01. Next base: position 14,368 of record CBFDEG010000014.1, read on the forward strand.
AATAGAAATCATAGCTGTAAAATGTAAGCGGTGTTCAGAAATTATTATTAAAGATTTTATTCTGAAGTTCCGATAACAATAATAGAGTTTATTATATTAAGGATAGATATGAATTTTTTTAGATATATATTTTTGTTGATGATATGTCTGAGCGCAGCCGGTTGTAACCATGTTAATACCCGGACTGCGGATAACAGTGCAGCTCATATCTCGGTTTTCCCCCCTCCTGTAGACCTGCTTATTAACAAAGAAGAGCTTCTCGTCACTGATTCCATATCGTATAAGAGCAGTTCTGGACAATATGGTGAATTTTGTGACAACAATATTAAAGATGCTTCTTCTGAGCATAAGAGCGATCAATTGACAGAAAGCGGTATCGTGCCTGCAGGGGAAGATGAAGTTGTGGAAAAGGTCTCATCCGAGCAGGATCAGAACTATCTTGATACAGCTCTGGAATTTTGTAATGCCGCCCAGGAATTCTGGTCAGAAGGAAGCATTGATAATGCGCTTGCAACATTGGACCAGGCTTATGAACTTATACTTGCGGTTGATACAGAGAGCTTCCCTGAGCTTGTTCAGCAGAAGGAGGATCTCAGGTTCCTTATCTCAAAGAGGATACTTGAGATATATGCCTCACGGTATACCGCTGTTAACGGGAACCATGATGAGATTCCCCTGACAATGAATAAGCATGTTGAAAAAGAGATCAAGTTGTTCCAGGGTCGTGAACGTCGTTTTTTTATGGAATCATACAATCGCTCGGGCAAGTATATGCCTGCTATATTAAAGTCGCTTAAAGAGGCCGGCCTGCCTGAAGAGCTGGCATGGCTGCCGCTGATCGAGAGCGGATTTAAGGTAAAGGCGCTTTCCCGTGCCCGTGCGCTGGGCCTCTGGCAGTTTATTCCTTCCACCGGGTATAAGTTCGGCCTGAAGCGGAACACCTGGATAGATGAGAGGCTTGACCCTGAAAAGGCAACAGCAGCTGCCATTGCATACATGAAAGAGCTCCACCAGATATTCGGTGACTGGACAACTGTGCTTGCCGGATATAATTGCGGTGAGGGCAGGGTGCTGCGGACTATCCGTAACCAGAGGATAAACTATCTTGATAATTTTTGGGATCTTTATCAACAGCTCCCGAGAGAAACGGCAAGATATGTGCCAAGATTCCTTGCAACCCTGCATATACTGAGAAACCCGGAGAAATACGGTTTTGTATTTGAAGAGCCGGCGGCCCCGATTTCCTATGAAATTGCAAATATAGAAAAACCTGTGCAGCTTAAGCTTGTTGCAAAAGGGACCGGAATATCTTTACAGGAACTAACGGAACTCAATCCGGAACTCCGCCGACAGGTAACACCGGAAACCCCTTATGTACTTAAAGTTCCTTTAGGCAGTGCAGAGACATTGCTTGCCGTACTGGATAAAATTCCTGAATGGGTCCCGCCTAGAAATGCTTTTGTGTACCATCGGGTAAAAAAGGGTGAGACACTTTCACTTATAGCAATGCGTTACCGTACGAGAGTCAGCAGGATCGTGCAGGCTAATAATATTAATCATAAGCACTTTATCCGTACCGGACAGAAGTTGAAGATACCTCTGCGCGGTTCCGGCAGGGTATATGCTTCACAATCCACGTCGTTGTCGGGCGGAAAGTACAAGGTCAGGAAAGGTGACTCTCTCTGGCTTATAGCAAAGAAGTTTAAGACAAATACAAAAACCCTCCAACGGCTCAATAAGCTTGATTCCACACGCCTGTATGTCGGGCAGATGATCAAGGTCAAAGATCAGTAGATAATATAGTTCTAACGGGCTTTGACCGCCTTAATAACGGTTTCAGCAATACGTTCAGCAGTATCGTGTTCCATTTCAGGATACATCGGCAGGGAAAGGACCTCACTTGCCGCTCTTTCGCTTTCAGGTAAGTCCCCTTTTGAATAACCTAGGTAGTCAAAGGCCTTCTGCATATGCAGGGGAATCGGATAGTAAACTACGGATGAAATACCGCTTTCATCGAGTACGTTGTGAATACTATCTCTTAACGGTGTCTTTATTGTGTACTGGTGATAAACGTGTGTTCTGTCAGGAAGTTCCACCGGACATTGAGCAGCATCTTTTATTATAGACGTGTATATATTTGCTATGGCCTGACGTTTTTTATTGTAAATGTCGATATTCCGTAACTTGATTCTCAGTATGGCAGCCTGGATCTCATCAAGCCTGCTGTTATAGCCGATGAAATCATGCTGATACGGCGCGACAGTTCCATGGTTTCTCAGAAGCTTTACACTGTCTGCTATTTCAGTTCTGTCAGTGACCATCATGCCGCCGTCCCCGTATGCCCCCAGGTTTTTACTTGGATAAAAGCTGAAGCACCCTGTGTCGCCAATACTGCCGGTAGGGCGGTTATTGTACTTTGCTCCGAACGATTGCGCGCAGTCTTCAACGACCTTTAAATTGTATTTTCCGGCCAGTGTCATTATTTCGTTCATGTCAGCAGGCAGACCGAACAGATGGACAACTACGATGGCCCTCGTCTTAGGGGTTATTTTTTCTTCGAGTCTGGAAACATCAATGTTCATTGTCCTGCTGTCAATATCAGCAAAAACAGGTTTTGCCTTGACATATGCGATGGCTTCTGCTGATGCCATGAAAGTGAAGGGCGTTGTAATGACCTCATCCCCTTCTTTTATATCAAGCGCATTCAGACATAGATGCAGTGCATCTGTGCCTGATGCAAGTCCCACAGCATTGCTTACATTATGATAAAGGGCTATTTCCTTTTCGAGTGCTTCTACATTCGGACCCAGAATGAATCGACCGCTCTCTATTATGTCTTTAAGTGCGGCCTTTATTTCATCTTTAATAGGTACATACTGTGCCTTAAGGTCGAGCATGGGCACACTGCTTTTGTTCTGGAAAGTTTTTGACATATTGGTTCTCACATTGCCGGACTATTATTAACCAGTCGTGATATCTTAAGGGCCACTTTAAGCGCTTCTCTGCCTTCATGGCCGGACACTACCGGTTTGGTCCTGTTCTTTACACAGTTTATAAAAGAAATGAGCTGTTCCTTCAGCGGTTCTTTTTCTTCCGGCTTTAGTACTTCTTTGCTCACTTCACCGTTATTTTTCTTATAGCAGATTATTTCCTGCGTTTGATAGTCAAGGTCTAATAATGAATTCTTTTGAAATACTTTTAGTTTCCGTACTTTTTCTGCTGCTATCCTGCTTGTTACCGCTTCTGCCATGCATCCGTTCTCAAATTCGATCCAGGCGTGCGCAATATCGATATTATCTGTAAGTACCTTGGCCCCGGTTGCGCGGAGGTCTGATATCTCAGAATCTACCAAACTTAATATTATATCTATGTCGTGTATCATTAAGTCAAGTGTTACGTCAACATCCGTTCCTCTTCCAAGAAACGGTGAGAGCCGCTGTGACTCGATGAACCTGGGTACTGTTATCATGCTGCTTACAGTGGATACCCCGGCATTGAACCGTTCGAGGTGTCCGACCTGCAGTATGAGGCCCTGCTTCTCTGCCTCATCAATGAGGATCTCAGCCTCTTCAATAGTGGAAGTTATGGGTTTTTCTATAAGAAGGTCTTTTCCGTGTTTTAAAAAATCCATTCCTGTCCGGAAATGCAGGGTTGTCGGTACCGCAATACTTACAGCATCAACAGAGTCTATTATTTCTGAATAATCTCTGAAGGCCTTGCAGTTGAATTTTGATGCTATTTCATGTGCCCTCTCAGGGTCTGAGTCCACGATTCCCACAAGGTTTACCCCTTCGATCCCGGAAAATATCCTTGCATGGTGCTGGCCTATCGAGCCGACACCTATGACAGCAACATTAATCATTTTTTACTCCTATTACAGATATACCTTTTTTATTTGCGGTATTAATAAAATTTTCTTTATCTACAATGATACATTTACCAGCTTCAACCGCCAGCGTGGTCGCAGAGACCGCTTCCATGGAGTTTAAAGTGTTGATGCCGACCACCGGCACATCAAAGCGCATGTCCTGTTCAGGTTTGCTCACTTTGATGACAACAGCATTTTCATGCGCGAGGCTGCCGCCACGTTTTATTGCTTCATCTGTTCCTTCGATAGCTTCAATTGCCATAACAGCTTTGTCCTTGATCACCACTGACTGTCCTATGTCGAGCTTTCCCATATGTTTGGCTATCTCCCATCCGAACTTAATATCGTTCAATGCATCTTTGGATGGTTTCTTTTTGGTCATGACCCCTTCGGATACCATAAGCCCGCTGGTGAATGCGGTTGTTTTGTGTACGGTAATTCCGTTTTTTTCAAATTCCCTGACAAAGGCCAGCATTATGGTGTCATCAGCACGGTCCTTCAGGGAAAAGAGCAGTTTGGCTGTCTTCATGTCAGGGATTATGCTTTTCTTGTCTTTATAAATAAGTCCTTTAGGTATCTTCCCTGCCATCACTATATCTTTTATGGAGAGTTTTTTTAACAGGTCCAGCAGCGCTCCAAAGCGGCCCAGTTTGATTATATAAAACTCATCTGCAATCGGCCTCAGTGATTCATCAGCAGGCGGCTTCAGTGCGATCGCAACTACTTTGTGCCCCATCTTCTTTGCTTCTGAAGCAATTGCAATGGGCAGGTCACCCATGCCGGCTATGAGTCCCAATGTAATGGGTAGATCTTTTTTTACCGGCATATGCCCCGTTTATTTTTCTCAATAAAGTCGATAAGGTTCTGGACCTCTGCTGAGTGCTCGGCTTCTTCCTTCAGTTTTTTTATTGCTTCTTTCAGGGTAAGTTTACTACGGAACAGGGTCTTGTACGCCTGTTTAAGGTCCTTTATGGTGGAGTCACTGAAATTCTGTCTTTTTAATCCAATGGCGTTCAGCCCGTAAAGTTTTGCCCTTTCACCGGCAGCTGTTGTGTAGGGCGGTATGTCCTGCGGTATTGCGCTGAATCCGCCTATCATTGAATATGCCCCAAGTCTTGTGAACTGGTGGACAGCCGCAAGCCCTCCTATGAAAACGTGGTCTTCTACGGTCACATGGCCGGCAAGTGTAGTGGCATTTGCCATTATTACGTTATTGCCTATTTGGCAGTCATGAGCAATATGTACGTATGCCATAAGAAGGTTATTATTGCCTATCCTGGTTACCAGATCACCGCTTACAGATGCCCGGTGTATAGATATATATTCTCTAATCGTATTATTATTTCCGATCTTGAGCAGGGTCTTTTCACCCATGTACTTTATGTCCTGGGGAGGAAGGCCGAGTGAGGTAAAAGGATATACAACGCAGTTCTGGCCAATGTCGGTCTCTTCTATAACCACATTTGACATTAGTTTGGTGTTCTTGCCTATTTTGACCCTGTCACCTACAATGCAGAAAGGCCCTATTTCAACGTCTTCGGAAAGTTTTGCGCCTGAATCTACAATCGCTGTTTTGTGGATCTTGGGTTTAGCCATTACTCAGCTCCTGGTCCGAGAGCATGGCAGTGAACTCTGATTCTGCAACAATGGCGTCATTTACAAGGGTCTTACCTGCAAACTTCCATACCTTGCCTCTGTTTTGAATTACTGTGACTTCGAAGATAAGCTGGTCTCCCGGGACAACCGGCTTTCTGAACTTTGCTTTTTCTATGCTCATAAAATATACAGAATTGCCTTTAGCCCCTGAATGTGAGGCGAGTATGCCTGAGACCTGCGCCATGGCCTCAATAAGCAGAACTCCGGGCATGATGGGAAAGTCAGGGAAATGACCCTGGAAAAACGGTTCGTTAATCGTTACGTTCTTCAATCCCGTTGCTTTTACATTGGGTTCTATTTCAAGTATCCTGTCAACTAAAAGGAACGGGTAGCGGTGCGGCAGTATTTTTTGTATTTCCTGGCAATTCAGCATTTTTTTGGCCTCCTTATGCTATTCGATAATACGGACCATGATCCCGGTCAGTATTGTATTGTTCAGTTATTGATCTTCCTGTTTTTTTTCAATCTCTTTTAACCGTTTGATAAGCTCCGGCAGTTTTGAATAAATGCTCTGGACCCGCAACCACACTTTATGAGGTATGGCAGGTGTGCCTGAATATATTTCGCCTTCGGGGATGTCTGAAACGACCCCTGTCTGGGCGCTTACAATTGCCCGGCTGCCTATTTTTAAATGGTCTCTTATTCCGACCTGTCCGGCAAGGATCACACCGTCTCCAACCTCAACGCTTCCGCTGATGCCGACCTGACCAGCTATAATACATTTTTTACCTATCTTTACATTATGGGCCACCTGCACAAGATTATCTATCTTGGTGCCGCACCCTATAATAGTATTTCCGAGCGTTGCCCTGTCAATGGCTGTGTTGGCCCCTATCTCTACATCGTCTTCAATTACTACCCCGCCGACCTGCGGGATCTTATAGTGGGAACTGTTTTCAAAAACATATCCGAAGCCGTCACTTCCGATAACAGTGCCGGAATGTATGATCACATTATTGCCTATTACAACATTTTCCCTTATCGTCACATTTGGGTGAATAAATGTATCACTGCCGATAGATACATGTTCACCAATGAATACTCCCGGGGATATGGCGGTTCTGTCTCCTACCTTAACGTTTGAAGAGATAAATGCAGTGGGGTGGATCGTGACATCAGTCCCGACAGCCGCGTTTTCGGAAATCACGGCCTTTTCACTTATGCCTGTATGTGCAGGCTGTTTGACATAAAATATTTCAAGGGCTTTGGCGAATATATATTGAGGATTGTCTGCGATAAGCAGGCTTGCCGTTATCGGACCCTCCCGGGTAATGATCTCATGTATGCTTTCATTTATGATCACAGCTGAGACATCTGATGATAACACATCAGAAAGATGCTTTTTGTTTATGAGGTAGGTGATGTCGCCTTTGCGGGCATCACCTGCCCCTGCCACACCGGTTATCTCAACATCAGGGCTGCCGGAGATACGTCCGCCTGTTTTATCTGCAAGTTCAGAGAGTTTCATCGTAATTGTTCAGATCAGTTGCCGGCACCTGTCGTTGTCACTTCATTGAACCTGTTTATTAACTTTTCTGTCAGGTCAGCTTTTTCAGGCCCGTAAAGCATCCCGCTTTCTGATTTTTCAAATATGATCATGTCGACTTCCTCTTTGCCTATGACATCTACTAATTTCCTGAGTTTCTTTATGATGTCGTTCATGAGGGCGGCCTGTTTTTTCTGTATCTCTTCCTGGGAGTCCTTTATCATTCTCTGGTAGTCCCGTGCAAGCTTGTCGCGTTCCTCCTGTTTTTCCCTCATTGCCTGAGGAGTAAGGATATTTGCCTGTTTTTTAAGAGACTCATTTAGTATCTTTATTTCCGCCTCTTTCTGGTCAATAACGGTCTGCTTCATCTTTACCATTTCTTCAAGGGCCTGCACTGCCCTTTTACCGGGCTCTGATGCGTTCAGCGCACTGTTAAGGTCCACATACCCTATTTTAAGGTCCGCTGCATGAGCATTGATCGCAAATGCCATGATCACTAAAAAAATAATTTTTTTCATTTCCCCTCCTTTAGAAAAATCCGCCAAGCGAAAATTCTATTTTATCATTATTTTCAGATTCTTTCGGGTCGAGATTGAAACCCCACTCAAGCCGTATCGGGCCGAGCGGTGACAGCCATCTTATGCCGAACCCGGTTGTATATCTCATTTCATCTATAGAAATAGTGTCATTAAAGGCAGCGCCGTAGTCAAAGAAGATCAGGCCCTTCAGGTTGATATCTTTTACGATAGGGACAATGTACTCTGCATTGAATATCAGTTTTCTGTTGCCGCCTATCTTTTCGCCCTCATCACTTATCGGCCCGCCTTCGCCATAGCTCAGGCCCCTGACAGTGTTTATCCCCCCGACATAGAACCGTTCGTATATTGGAAGAGAGCTGCCATTATAACCTGTTGCATAACCGTAACGGCCGCGGATACTGAAAGTTGTGGTTTTTGTTGCAGGGGTGTATAAAATAGAGTCTGTATCCAGTTTGAAAAAGTTGTTGTCTCCTCCCAGACCTGCAATAGTTGTATATAAGGCATTCCTGGACCCTGTTGTCGGATCTAAATAATTGTCACGCGTATCTCTCCAGATCGAGGGGCTGATACTGCTTGTGATACTTCTTCCATCCCGGTCCTGTATATATGAAGAAGCGTTGTCCGATACGTCAGAAATGTTCACATCTTCAAAGGTATAAACGATCTTGCCGCCAACGTATTCAGAGAGCTCTTTGCCTAAGCCTAAGGACCCTCCTGATGATTCCTTGTCATAGTCCGTGTAGTTGTAGGATTCATTGAATACGCTGACTGAAGCAGAGACAGGTTTGTCCAGAAACCAGGGGTTTGTAAGTGATACCCTGTAATTTGACCTCTTTGAACTCAGGTCTACTTTGAACTTTAGATAAAGCCCTTTGCCGAAAAGGTTGGACTGTGATACTTCTGACATAAATACGAACTTGTCTATGGAGCTGTATCCGCCGCCCACGCTCAGCGTGCCTGTTGTTTTTTCTTTGACATCGATATTGATGTCAATAAGGTCTTTATCCGTCCTTGGAGCGGGAGCAAGGTCAACACTTTCGAAAAAGTTCAGATTGTTTATCCTCTGGTAACTTCTCTTGATAAGTTTTTTATTGAATGTCTCCCCTTCGTCAAGGCGCATTTCCCTTCTTATGACCTTGTCGCGGGTCTTTGTATTGCCTTCTATATAGATCCTGCCTATACTGAAGATATTGCCCTCTGTTACAGAGAACGTTATGTCTGCTGTCTTATTCTTGCTATTTACTTTTATTACAGGATTGATGTCAGCCCGTGCATAGCCTTTTTCCATATACATGTCCACTATTTTGTCTATGTCGTTTTTCAGTGCGCCTCTGTTGAATACCTTGCCGCTTTCGGTCTCTACCTGTTTGAACAGTTCATCGTCAGAAAATATTGTGTTGTCAGTTATTGTAAGGCTGCCGACGCTGTACTGCTCTCCTTCAGATATTATTATCTTTACAAAAAGCTTCTTTTTGTCTTCGCTCAGGGTTATCTCCGGTTTTGAGACACCGGCATATATATAACCGTTATTATTGTATAGTTCCCTTATTTTGGCAGTGTCTTCCCTGATCTGTTCTTTTTTGAATGTCCCGGAGCCTGTAAGAAAAGAGAATAACCACCATTTTTTTGTCTTGATAACCTTTCTGATCTTGTTTTCGGGTAAAGCCTGGTTTCCTTCGATAGTCACTTTCCCTATCTTTACCTTGGAACCTTCATCTATCTGGAATGTCAGAGCAACAGCATTATCCTGGTTCTCCCTGATTATCGGAAATACCCTGGCATGCCAGTAGCCTTCTGATTGATAGAATGTGATGAGTTTCTGGACATTATCTGTTATGAGGGAGAGATTTGCCACCGCCCCTGATGTGATGGATATTTTTTCTTTGAGAGCATCATTTTCAAATTCACTGTTTCCCTGAAAGTCAATGCTTGTTATTGTCGGTTTCTCAACAAGGGTGAATACCAGCTTGACTCCACCTTCAAAGGTTTCGATATCAACTTTTATGTCATCAAAATATCCGAAGGTATAAAGATTTTTGATGTCATCCTGTACAACGGTCTTTGAGAAATCGCTTCCGACCCTGCTTTTCATCCTGGATTGAATGGTCTCGGTACTTATCTTTTGATTACCGGTGATCTCTATATGCTTGATGGCCGGAACTGATGCCGATGAAGCAGCGGATATGCATGGAGGAGAAAAAATGAGCAGGAGCGGTATTATTAGATAATATATGCTCTTATAGAATATGTTCAGGGGATTAAAAGTTTTTTTGCGCATATAACAGATAATTATTTTAAAATCCTTAATATAGTTGGAAATGCCCGTTCTGATCGTTAGAATCAGTTACTATTCACTTAATAGTGAGTTTGATACGACCCTGTCTGTCAGGTAAGTTACAGGCAGAAAATCACCTGGTAGTATAGCACTTGAACGACTTTAAATCCAATAGATAGCAGGTTGACAGACACTGTAATCTTGCTTTGTCAATTATGGTAAAATAGCTTTCGGTCATTTTGTGAAGATGTAACATTCCGGGCCGTGTATGCATACATTTATAATTAACGGAGGATGTAGTTGGAAAAGAAATATACAGCACAGGAAATAGAAAAACAGTGGCAGGAATACTGGGAGAATAACAGCGTCTTTTCAGCTAAAGAAGATACGTCAATGCCTCAATTTTACTGCCTTGAGATGTTCCCGTACCCTTCCGGCAGGATACATATGGGCCATGTCCGCAATTATGTTATCGGGGATGTGATCACAAGGTACAAAAAAATGAGGGGTTTCAATGTGCTTCATCCCATGGGGTGGGACGCGTTCGGGCTTCCTGCTGAAAATGCCGCTATAAAACATGGCGTGCATCCGTCCAAGTGGACATTTGAAAATATTGAATATATGAAAGGCCAGCTTAAGAAGATCGGCCTCGGATATGACTGGGACAGGGAGGTTACTACCTGTAAACCTGAATATTACAGGTGGAACCAGTGGTTCTTTCTCAAGATGTATGAGCGGGGCCTTGTATATAAAAAGGCATCCTCGGTCAACTGGTGTTCCTCCTGTGAGACAGTGCTTGCTAATGAGCAGGTGGTCGATGACGGGTGCTGGCGATGTGACACGCCTGTGGTCCAGAAGGAGCTGGAGCAGTGGTTCTATAAGATAACCGATTATGCTGATGAACTGCTCAGGGATGCGGACACGCTTGACGGGTGGCCTGAAAAAGTTGTCACAATGCAGCGCAACTGGATAGGCCGCAGCGAGGGTGTGGAAGTTGATTTTGAGATATCAGGTACAGACAGGAAATTGAGAATATTCACCACCAGACAGGATACGCTGTATGGTGTCACCTTTATGAGCATCGCAAAGAAGCACCCTCTTGTGACTGACCTGATAACAGATGAAAAGCTCTTGAAGGAGATTGCGGCCCTTTCTGACGATCCGGAGGAAAAAGAGGGCGTGTTTACCGGTCACTATGCTGTTAACCCTCTGAGCGGGGAGAAGGTGCCTGTTTATGCTGCCAACTTTGTACTGATGGAATACGGCACAGGTGCGGTAATGGCAGTGCCCGCGCATGACCAGCGGGACTTTGAATTCGCGAAGAAATATGATATTCCGATCAAGGTTGTGGTTACATCCGAAGGAAGCGGGGAAGTGGGGAAGTGCGGAAGTTCGGAAGAAATGAAGGAAGCTGATGAGGAGTATGGTTTCCTTATCAACTCATCTGTATTTACCGGCCTTGCTTCAAAAGAAGCAAGGGAGAAGATAGCCGACCATATTGAGAAAGAGGGTCTCGGCAAAAAGGTCGTGAACTACAAGCTGCGTGACTGGGGCATATCGAGGCAGAGGTACTGGGGCACGCCTATCCCTATCGTATATTGTCCTGAGTGCGGGACAGTGCCTGTGGCTGAAAGCGAACTGCCTGTTGAATTGCCTCAGGATGTTTCACTTGAAGGGAAGGTCGCGCCTCTTTCGGAGATAAATGATTTTGTAATGACAAAGTGCCCTGAGTGCGGAGCAGATGCAAAAAGAGAGACAGATACCATGGACACCTTTGTCGACTCATCCTGGTATTTTCTCAGGTATTGTTCTCCGAAATCAGATGACAAACCGGTTGATATGGAGGCGGCTTCTTACTGGATGCCTGTTGACCAGTATATCGGCGGTATAGAACATGCGGTCCTTCACCTGCTTTATTCACGGTTTTTTACCAAGGTCATCAGGGATATCGGGCTGATCAAGATCGATGAGCCTTTCAAGAGTCTGCTGACACAGGGGATGGTGATAAAGGATGGTACCAAAATGTCCAAGTCCAAGGGCAATGTTGTTGACCCGGACATCCTTATCAATAAATACGGTACGGATACAGTGCGCATATTCTGCATGTTCGCGGCACCCCCCGAAAGGGATCTGGAATGGTCCGACCAGGGTGTGGACGGGGCATACAGGTTCTTAAAGCGTATATGGAACTTTGTATATAATAATCTTGAGAGACTTAAGGGCTGCGGGAATGACCTGAACGATGTAAAACAGCTTTCTCCTCATGCTGTTAAACTGATCCGTAAGGCACACCAGACGATTAAAAAGGTCACAAGCAGTATCGAAAAGGATTATCATTTCAATACTGCTATTGCAGCGCTGATGGAATTGACAAATGAGGTGCTTGCGTTTAAACCGGCAGATAATGCTGATACTGCTGCTATGGGCTTCAGCATAAAGCAGCTTGTGCTTCTGCTTTCGCCATTTGCGCCGCATTTTTCTGAAGAATTATGGAAAGAAACAGGCGGGAAAAATAGTGTGCTGACCGAAAGCTGGCCTTCGTGGGATGAAGAGACTGCAAGGGAAGAGGAGATAGAGCTTGTTGTGCAGATAAACGGAAAGGTCCGGGCCAAACTCAGGGTTCCTGCAGGGCTTGATGATGAGACCATCAAAGAAAAGGCATTTAAAGAGCCGAAGATAATCGAGATGATCGGGGACAGGCAGTTAAAGAAGGTCATTGTGGTCAAAAGCAGGCTTGTTAATATAGTTATATGATGATGAACACAAAAAACAGTATTCAAAATTCAATGCTGATATTGCTGGTTGTTATGGGCATTATTGTTTCATCCTGCGGTTACAGGATGATCGGTTCGACGTTTCTTCCGTTTGACACCATAACCATTTCGCATGTCAGGAACAGTACGTATGAGCCTCTACTTGATGAAAGTCTTCACTTTGCATTATCAAGCGAGTTCATCAGTCAGGGCATTGAGGTCCTGCCTGCGGGCGGGGATGCGGTATTAAAGGTCAATGTGACGGAGTTCAGACTTAATGCAATAGGTGTTGTTGATGAAAAGGTCCAGGAACAGGAACTGTCAGTCTCAATTGATGCGGAACTTATAGATGAGAAGGAAACCGTAAAATTTATGTCTGTAACGTCACCTATAAGTATAACCTTTCAGGTTTCAGGCACAGTAGGGGAGAGCATAGTGAACAAGGAGAGGGCCATAGACCGTGATGCCCGGGAAATTGCCAAAGAGATAGTCAGCAGGATCATGACACGATATGCTGAGTAAGGTACTGACAAAAGAGATCGAAAAGGGGATGCCGGCCCCTCTGTATTTTCTCTGGAGTGAAGAGAAATGCTTTATTGATGACGCACTTTCAAAAATTATAGATACGGTCCTGCCTGTCGGCGCTGCTGATTTTAATTATGACCAGTTCGAGCCTTCAGCTGAGTCTAATACTATCCTGGATGCTGTATCTACACTTCCTTTTATGTCGCCCAGGCGGCTGGTAGTGCTTAAAGATTTTCATAAGTTTTCGGCCCCGGCCGTGAAAGCGCTTGCAGCATATTTTAAAGACCCTGCTGATACGGCATGCATGGTCATCCTTTCTGCAAAGGCGCCCAAGGCATCAATAAAAGCTGAGTGGAGATCTTTTGCGCTGAATATACGGCAGGGTGACGTGCCCGGATGGCTTAAACAAACAGCCTTGAAAAAGGGGATTAAACTGACAGGTGATGCTGTTGATTCTCTGATAGAATGCGTTGGGTATGATATCGGGATGCTCCTTATGGAAATGGAAAAGCTCAGACTTTCGGGTGACGGGACAATTTCCGGCAGGGATGTTCTTTCTTCAGTGAGCATGATGAGAAAATATACACCGTTTGACCTTATAGATTCACTGATCGCAGGAGAGAAGACCCGGGCATTCAGGATATTAAAGACCATGCTCTCCGGAAATGCCATGGAAGCACCTGTGATCATCGGGACCCTTAACTGGCATTACAGGCAGTTTTATTCTCTGTGGCAGAACAGGGGCAGAAGACCTGTTAAAATGAGGGAAAAGACATACAGAATACTATCGAAGTACTGTAATTCATTTAGAGAGCAGGATTTCCTGCATATATTCAGAAGCCTGCACGAAGCGGACCTGGGAGTTAAAACTTCCGGCAGGCCTGAACTTGCGATAGAAGTGCTTCTTATTAAGCTGCTTCAGAAAGGGACAGTTTGTTGACAAGCTTTGTGAACCGTGATACGTTCCTTGCTGCCGTGTTTTTGTGCATTATGCCTTTCTGTGATGCTTTGTCAATGGCGGAAATTAACCGGGTAAAGGCTATGCCTGCTGTTTCAGCGTTTTTATCTGCAATGGCCTTTTCAAGGTGTTTGACCAATGTTTTGATCATGGTCTTTTGTGACTTGTTCCTTAAAGCCTTTACTTCGTTCTGTTTTGCCCTTTTCATGGCGGATGTAATTTTTTTGGGTTTGGTTTCTACTGCCAAGGTTCTGCCTCCGTATATTTATTGTTTACATCTCATTTAGTTTGAGACTATTATATCCATTGCTAAAACAAGCTATTTTTTAACATTAAATAAGAGGGAAAGTCAACCTGTATGGATGAAAAACGCAGTGTAACAAAAGCAGCGGGACAGATATCGATAGCAACGACCGGAAGCCGTGTTCTTGGATTTATAAGAGATATCCTTCTGGCCAAACTTTTCGGGGCTTCCGGTATGACGGACGCTTTTTTTATTGCTTTCCGGATACCTAATCTGTTCAGGGAGCTTTTTGCGGAAGGCTCCATGTCCGCGGCTTTTATCCCGGTCTTTACAGAGACGCTGACAAAAGAGGGCAGGCAGGAGGCAAAGAAGCTTGCTGCTGTAGTGCTTTCATTCCTGTTATCAGTGCTTTCACTGATATGTATCGCCGGCATCCTGTTTGCTCCTTTTATTGTATCTGTGATAGCTCCCGGGTTCATTAAAAGCCCTGAAAAGTTCGAGCTGACAGTTACGCTTACGAGGATTATGTTCCCGTTCCTTTTTTTTATAAGTCTTGCTGCATTTGCCAAAGGTGTATTGAATTCTCTTAAATCATTCTTCATACCGGCCTGTGCGCCGATGTTTCTTAATATTTCGATAATTATAGCAGCTCTTTTTGCCGCACCCCGGTTTTCCACCCCTCTTTTTGCTATCGGCATAGCAGTATCTGTTGGCGGGGCTCTTCAGGTCCTGATGCAGTTCCCGGAGCTTATCAGAAATAAGTTCATTGTCTGGCCTGTTTTCTCTTTTGCGCATGCAGGGTTAAAAAAGATAATCAGGCTGCTGCTCCCTGCAATAGTCGGTATGGGTGTGGCACAGATAAATATTTTTGTAAGTACGATATTTGTGTCATTTCTTGCAGGCGGGGCCGCGACATATCTTTATTATGCAATGCGGTTTGTCCATCTTCCGATCGGCATTTTCGGCATTGCGATGGCAACCGCTGTTTTGCCGTCACTTTCAGCGCATGTTGCAAAAGGTGATACGGAGGGCCTGCGTGACACATTCTCATTTTCACTCAGACTGCTCTTTTTTATAACACTTCCTGCCATGGCCGGCCTTATTGCCCTTGCGGGCCCAATTGTTGAGGTATTGCTTCAGAGAGGGGAATTTGCAGCTGCGGCAGCCTCTGAGACAGCTTATGCGCTTATATGCTACTCTACCGGCTTATGGTCTTTTGTGGGGGCAAGAATAGTGGCCTCAATGTTCTATTCAATGCAGGACACAAAGACCCCGGTTAAGATAGCCGCTCTCTCTGTTACGGTGAATGTTATATTCAGTTTCATACTGATGGGACCAATGAAGCACGGCGGGCTTGCACTTGCAAATGCAATTGCATCTGCTGTAAATTTTATAATATTGTTCCTGATGCTGAGAAAGAAAATAGAGAGAGTTGACGGCAGTAAGATATTTCACTCTTTTATCAAAACAGCAGCAGCATCCTTGATCATGGGAATAACCGGTTTTTATGTTATTCATAATTTTATGTGGCATGAGGGAGCGCATGTTCTGGTGAAAGCAGGAACACTTACCGGGACCATACTTTTTTGTTTAGGTATATACATGCTGCTTATGAGGCTCATGAAGAGTGAAGAATTGAAGTATCTCTTGAATATGAGAAAAAAAGCGTGATATGTTATTGATAAAGCACTTGAGATTTGAAATTTGAGATTTATTATAGAGGGAGACAGATAATGTTTTTTGAAAGATTCGTTGTAGGGCCGCTTGATACAAATTCATATGTTATTGGTGATGAGGCTGAAAAAAAAGCGGTCATCATTGACCCCGGTGATGAACCGGAAAGAATACTAGAGTTGATAAATGAAAAGGGCTTCAAGGTCAGCGCGATAATCTGCACACATGCACACTTCGATCATGTCGGGGCCGCAGGTGATATTAAAAAGAGCACAGGGGCGGACATACTTCTGCATAAGGCTGATCTTGACACGTATTCGCTCGCAAAAGACCAGGCTGCTTTCTGGGGCTACAGTCTTGATGATCTTCCAAAACCTGATGGTTATATAGATGACGGGGACGAGGTCAGTGT